>JBIJDQ010000186.1:0-5294 GCA_044344025.1 Rhodoferax sp. | reverse complement strand
TCATGTCTGCGCCGTGGTAAGCCACCTTGACACCTAGTGCCGCCACCTCCGCCTTGGGGCCGTCCACGTCGCCAAAACCGTTCAGCACAATGTTGGCACCCTGGGCCGCCAGTGCTTTGGCAATGCCCAAACCAATGCCGCTGGTGGAGCCGGTGACTAGTGCTGTTTTTCCTTTGAGCATGGAAAATTCTCCGAAATAAAGAGTGAATGAATCAGGCCGACGCGCAGCCTTGCGTAGAGTTTGAATTAGGATGATGCCATGTGCCTGACGCGAAGCAGGGGCACATGCCACCTGGTCATTATCCAGCCTCTCATTTGATTGCCCACCCCGCCATGCTTGATGCCACGCTTGAATTTGTCACCTGTTCTGATGCGCACGGGGGCCACCGCATGGCCTACTGGCAGTGGGGCCAGCCAGACAGCGCGCATGTGGTGCTGTGTGTGCATGGCTTGACACGCCAGGGCCGTGACTTTGATGTGCTGGCGCAGGCCTTGTGCCAAACGGCAGAAAACGCTGGCCACTCCATTCGTGTGGTCTGCCCCGATGTGGCTGGCCGGGGCAAGAGTGACTGGTTGCAAGACCCCGCTGGGTACCAGGTGCCACATTACGCGGCTGACATGCTGGCCCTGTTGGCACAGCTCAAACCTGCCACGCTGGACTGGGTGGGCACCAGCATGGGCGGCCTGATCGGTATGGTGGTGGCCAGCTTGCCCGAGACGACACCGTTTGCCAAAGTGCGCCGTTTGGTGCTCAACGACGTGGGCCCGGTGATTGAGTGGCAGGCCTTGCAACGCATTGGTCAGTACCTGGGGAAAACAGGGGTGTTTGATTCTGAACAACAAGCCGCAGATGCCTTGTGGGCCATTGCCAGCAGTTTTGGTCCGCACACCCCTGCGCAGTGGCTGGCCTTGAGCCGCCCCTTGCTCAAACCTTTGGGTGATGGCAGTGGACGCCTCACGCTGCACTATGACCCGGCCCTTGCCGAGCCCTTCAAGGCCGTCACACCCGAGGCCGCGGCGCAGGGTGAGGCCTTGCTGTGGCAAGCCTATGACCAGATCACCGCCCAAACCCTGCTGGTGCGGGGTGCCGAGTCTGATTTGCTCTCGCGCCAGACGGCTCAGGCCATGACCGAGCGTGGCCCAAGGGCGCGCCTGATTGAGTTTGCCGGGGTGGGCCACGCGCCGACCTTTGTGGCCCACGACCAGGTTCAGGCCGTGTGTTCGTTTTTACTCGTCTGAAGCCCAGTAGTTTTTAATGAAAAGCCTCCAAACAGCCAGCCAAGCGCAGGAAAAACCGGGTCTACCCGTGGTGGTTGCCACCGCCCAAACGTTGCCAGACCAAGTCAACGCGCTGGAGCGTGCCCGCGCTTTTGCCGAGCCGCTGCTGGCGGGTGAACTGCTCGACACGGGTGAAGACATCATGGCGCACGCTGATGCCGTTGCCAGCATCCTGCGCGGCATTGGTGGTTCTGAAGCCATGCAAGCAGCCAGTTATCTGGTTTACGCCTGTGACCACCTGAACAAGCCGCAAGAAGTCATTGCCAAAGCGTTTGGCAACAACTTTGCTGCCCTGGCCATGGAAACCACCAAGCTGGTGCGGGTGCAGCGTCAGGCCCGCCAAGCCCGCTCGGCGCTTGAGCGAAACCATGCAGCGGTGTTGCAGGCAGAGGCCGTGCAGACCGAAAACGTGCGCAAAATGCTGCTGGCGTTTTCGCGCGACTTACGGGTGGTGATGCTGCGCCTGGCCTCACGGCTGCAAACCCTGCGTTTTTTTGCCGCCACCAAGTTGCCGGTGCCTGATGGCTTGGCCGCAGAGGCCTTGCAGGTGTTTGCCCCCCTGGCCAACCGGCTGGGCATTTGGGAAATCAAGTGGGAGATGGAAGACCTGGCATTTCGCTTTCAGGAGCCCGACACCTACCGCCAGGTGGCCAGGTTGCTGGACGAGAAGCGGGTGGAGCGCGAGGCCTCGATTGAGCGCATGCGCACCGAGCTTGAACAAGACCTGAACGCCCATGGCATTCATGCCAAGGTGTCGGGGCGGCCTAAACACATCTACAGCATTGTGAAAAAAATGCGCGGCAAGTCCCTTGGTTTTAACCAGGTGTACGACGTGCGGGCGATGCGCATTGTGGTGGCTGATGTGCCTGAATGTTATGGCGCCCTGAGCTGGGTGCACAGCCGGTTTACCGCCATTGCTGAAGAGTTTGACGACTACATTGCCAAGCCGAAGGTTAACGGCTACCAGTCGTTGCACACCGTGGTGCGTGATGCGGCGGGTCAGCCCACCGAGATTCAAATCCGCACCCAGGCCATGCACGACCACGCCGAAAACGGTGTGGCCGCGCATTGGGCCTACAAAGAAGCGGGCACCAAGGGCTATGCTGGTGTCTCGGCCAGTGGTGAATACGATGCCAAGATTGCCGTGCTGCGCCAGTTGCTGGCCTGGGAGCGTGACCTGTCAGGCAGCCATACCCAAGCGGTGTTTGACGACAACATCTACGTGCTGACCCCGGATGCTGCCATTGTCGAGTTGCCCCAAGGGGCCACCGCGGTGGACTTTGCCTACAGCGTGCACACCAGCCTGGGCCACCGCTGCCGGGGTGCACGGGTGGACGGTGCCATGGTGCCGCTGCACACGCCGCTCAAGAACGGGCAAACCGTTGAGGTGAGCACTGTCAAAGAGGGTGGCCCGTCACGCGACTGGCTGAATCCAGAGCTGGGCTTTTTGGTGAGCCACCGTGCTCGATCCAAGGTGCGTGCCTGGTTTAACGCCCTGGCCATGAGTGAGACCGTGGCCAAAGGCCGCGAGTCGGTTGAAAAGCTGCTGCAGCGTGAAGGAAAAACGGCCATCAAGCTGGACGACCTGGCCACCCAATTGGGCTTTACTTCGGCTGATGCCTTGTTTGAAGACGTTGGCAAAGAAGAGTTTTCACTGCGCCACATCGAACTGCTGCTGCGCCCCAATGAGCCACCGCAGTTTGATGCTGAGGCACCGTTGATCCGCAAAGCCCGCAGCCCTGACAGTCAGGGCAAAGGTGGTTTGCTGGTGGTGGGTGTGGACTCGTTGATGACCCAAATGGCCAAGTGCTGCAAACCGGCCCCGCCGGATGCGATTTGTGGTTTTGTCACACGTGGCAAGGGCGTCAGTGTGCACCGCACCGATTGCACCAATCTGCGTGAAATGATGACCAAGAATGGTGAGCGCCTGATCGAGGTGGAGTGGGGCATCAAGCAGGCGGCGGGTGGTTCGGTGTTTCCGGTGGACGTGGCGGTGCAGGCCATCGACCGCCAAGGCCTGCTGCGCGACATTTCCGAGGTGTTCACCAAAGAAAAAATGAACGTGATCGGCGTGCAAACCCAGTCCATCAAAGGCACCGCGTGGATGACCTTTACCGTTGAGGTGGCCGACTCGGGCCGCTTGCACAAGGTGCTGGGGTTGGTTGCCGAGTTGCCTGGCGTGCGCTGGGCGCGAAGAAAGTAGTCAAATCACCCTGTAGTTCCCGTCCAGTATGCGTGGGTAGCTTCTTTTTTTATAGTATTGAGACTTTGGCATATGACCCACACCTTTCTTTGGCACGACTATGAAACTTTCGGCGTTAACACCCGGCGCGCGCGCCCGGCGCAGTTTGCCGCCATTCGCACCGATGCCGATCTGAACCAGATTGGTGAACCCATCATGCTGTATTGCCAGCCTGCCAATGACTTTTTGCCCGAGCCGCAGTCGTGTCTGATCACCGGCATCACACCCCAGGAGTGCCTTGAAAAAGGCCTGCCCGAGCACCAGTTTGCCGCGCAAATTGAGCAAGCACTGGCATGGCCAGGTACGGTGGGTGTGGGCTACAACACCATCCGGTTTGACGATGAAATCACCCGGTTCATGTTTTGGCGCAATTTGATTGACCCCTACGCGCGCGAATGGCAATTTGAGTGTGGCCGCTGGGACTTGCTTGATGTGGTGCGCACCGCGTATGCATTACGCCCCGAAGGCATTCAGTGGCCGACCAAACCCGATGGCAAACCCAGCTTCAAACTCACCGACCTGACCGCCGCCAATGGCCTGGCCCACGAGTCTGCCCATGATGCCTTAAGCGATGTGCACGCCACCATTGCCTTGGCCAGATTGCTCAAAACGGCCCAACCCAAACTGTTTGAGTTTTGTTTTGGTCTGCATAAAAAAGACCGGGTGCTGGCCGAATTGGGCTTGCCAACCACCTTGACCCATGCCAAACCTTTTGTGCACATTTCAGGCATGTTTGCTCCGGAACGTGGTTGCGTGGCCCTGATGTGGCCGCTGGCCATGCACCCTGGCAACAAAAACGAGCTGTTGGCTTGGGACCTGGCCTTTGACCCGAGTGAACTGGCCAGCCTGAACGCCGGGCAGATCAAGACACGCCTGTTCTCCAAAACGGCGGATTTGCCGCAAGGCATGACGCGCCTGCCGGTCAAATCGGTGCACCTGAACAAATCACCCATGGTCATGAGCAACATCAAAGTGTTGAGCCCGGCCATGGCCGAGCGTTGGGGTGTGGATGTGGCAGCCCAAATGCAGCACGCGGCCCAAGCCCGAGACTTGCCCGACATGAGCGCCATTTGGGTGGATGTGTTCAAGCGTGATGCCGCTGGCCCGGTGGATGTGGATGAGGACTTGTACGGTGGCTTTGTCGGCAACGCCGACCGTCGCCGCCTGAATGACCTGCAACCGCGCACGCCGCAAGAGTTGGCCAGCGCCCGGCCCAAGTTTGACGATGCCCGTCTGGGAGAGCTGTTTTGGCGCTACCGGGCGCGCAACTTCCCCGCCAGCCTGAGCGCAGAAGAAGCGCAGCGCTGGGAAGCCCATCGCGCAGCGCGGCTGTTTGAAGGCGCGGGCGGTGCCATGACCATCGACCAGTTGTTTGCCGAACTTGATCAACTGGCTGAAACGGCAGACGAGCGCGGCGAGGCTATTTTGGGCGCGCTGTACGACTATGTGGAGATGATTGCACCGCAGGTGGATTGAGGTCGAAGCTTGGCTGCTGCACCTTATTGATGCAGCGTCAAATCGGTGCGTGACAAAGCCAGTTACCGAACCGATTCACGCACCAAATTGGGAATGAACTACAGTGCAGGGTTTTCCCCGATAGTGGCGATGCCGCTGCCAGTTTTTTTGACCCAACTTGAGTTTTCTATGCCCCAACTTTCCCCCGCTGGCGTGAGCGCCGTACAAGACATTGCCCAGCGCCATGGCTTCAGTTTTGATGCCGTGCAAACCATGCTCAATGCCGTCATCAACGGCAACGGCAGCATGGCGCAATTCA
>JBIJDQ010000261.1:0-4134 GCA_044344025.1 Rhodoferax sp. | reverse complement strand
ACTTTTAAGCGTTTTAGTGCTCTAGCGCCCGTCAATAAAGCGTTAACAGCTACAGAAACTATAGCGTGGTTAGGGCCTTGCATTGGCCCCATGGCCTTTGAGGTCGGGGCCGAGGTGCGGGCCGCTTTTGTGGCCCACAGCCCGCTGGCCGATGCCTGCTTTGTGCCACTGCCATCGGGCAAGTGTTTGGCTGACCTGGCTGGATTGGCACGCTTGCGGCTGCGCACCATGGGCATCACGCAGGTGTATGGCAATGACGGCAGCGCAGCCTGGTGCACCGTGGGCAACCCCTCACGCTTCTTTTCGCACCGGCGCGACCATGTCAGCGGCCGTTTCTGCGCCAGCATCTGGCTCGACCGTTGAGGGTTGGTGGTCCATTGGGTTGCTTTGTGCCGTGGCCAGTTCAGCCTGTTCCCTGGCCTTGATGGCCCGCCTGCGCGCAGGTGTGCCCATCACATACACCACCAGGCCTATGGGCAACAAGCCGTAAAGTAAAAACGTGATGACCGCGCCCAACACAGTGCCATTGGGACTGATGGCCTCAGCTACTGCCATCAAAATGGTGACATAAAGCCAGGCTATGGGAACGATGTACATGGTATGGAAAGGTATTTTTTTGACTGAAATCAAAAAATGTCAGGTTTTAGAAGGGCTTCACCGAAGATACTACATGGCTTAGCTATCGACACTTTTAGAGGGTAAAGAATGAAAGAAAACGCTCAGGAACTCTGGCTGCAAACAGCCCAAAACTTCCAGCAAACCATGACCGAGAGCTTGACCAAAGCTTTTGAGTCGTTGCAAAACATGGACATGGGTGCCGCCAGCGCCAAACTCATGGCACCCACTGCCAAAGCGCCAAAAATCAAGTTTTCACCTGAAAAAATGCAAGCGCTGCAGCAGGCTTACCTGCAAGAAGCCAGTGACCTGTGGACCAACACGGTTAAAGGCGCTGAAAAACTCTCTGACCGCCGCTTCTCCAACGAAGCCTGGTCTGCCAACCCCCTTGCCGGGTTCACAGCTGCGGCCTACTTGCTGAACTCCAAAACGTTGGAGAGCATGGCCGATGCGGTTGAGGCAGATGCCAAAACTCGCGCTCGCATCCGGTTTGCCGTGGAGCAGCTCAATGCGGCCTCGGCTCCCAGCAACTTCATGGCCCTGAACGCAGAGGCGCAACAAAAAGCCATCGACACCAAAGGCGAAAGCATCGCCAAGGGCATTCAGAATTTGTTGAACGACATCAAGCAAGGCCACGTGTCGATGACGGACGAGAGCCTGTTTGAGGTGGGTAAAAACGTCGCCACCACCGAAGGTGCTGTTGTTTTTGAAAACGAACTGTTCCAGCTCATTGAGTACAAACCTCTCACCGAGAAAGTGTTCGAGAAGCCTTTCCTGCTGGTGCCACCGAGCATCAACAAGTTTTACATTCTTGACCTGCAGCCTGAAAACTCGGTGGTGCGTTATGCCGTGTCACAAGGCCACCGCACCTTTTTGGTGAGCTGGCGCAACCCTGATGCTTCCCTGGCCAAGGCCACTTGGGACGATTACATCGAGAATGCCGTCATCAAAGCGATCACCGTCACGCAAGAGGTGTCAGGCTCCAAAACCATCAACGCGCTGGGTTTCTGCGTGGGTGGCACCATGTTGGGCACCGCCTTGGCCGTGTTGGCCGCCCGTGGTGAAAAACCTGTGGCCAGCGCCACGTTTTTGACCTCCATGCTTGATTTCTCTGACACCGGCGTACTTGACTTGTTCATTGACGAAGGATTCGTCAAATACCGCGAGAAAGAAATGGGCAAGGGCGGTCTGATGAAGGGTGGCGACTTGGCCAGCACTTTCAGCTTTTTGCGCCCCAATGACCTGGTGTGGAACTACGTGGTGGGCAACTACCTCAAGGGGGAAACTCCACCCCCGTTTGACCTGCTGTACTGGAACAGCGACAGCACCAACATGCCCGGTCCGTTTTACGCCTGGTACCTGCGCAACACTTACCTTGAAAACAACCTCACCAAACCGGGCAAAGCCACCGTGTGCGGCCAGCAGGTTGACTTGGGCAAGGTTGACATTCCGGTGTACATCTACGGCTCGCGTGAAGACCATATTGTGCCGATCAACGGTGCGTATGCCACCACGCAATTCCTGCCAGGCAAGAAGCGTTTTGTCATGGGTGCCTCAGGCCATATTGCAGGCGTGATCAACCCACCTGCCAAAAACAAGCGTAGCCACTGGATTCGTGAAGACGGCAAGCTGCCCAAGGCGCATGAGCAATGGCTTGAAGGCGCGGTTGAGCACAAGGGCAGCTGGTGGACAGACTGGTCCAACTGGTTGGCCTCGCAGGCCGGCAAGGAAATTGCTGCGCCCAAGGCTTATGGCAAAGGCAAATACAAAGTCATTGAGGCCGCTCCGGGCAGCTACGTCAAGGCCAAAGCCTAAGCGTTGTCGGGGTTTTCCTTGGCTGTTTGATCAAAAAATGCATTCATAATTGCGAGGTTGGCTGTCGGTTTGAAATGAATGACCGGCACCACTGTTAACCAAAATCGTTTTACAAAGAGGAGAAAAGCATGATCGGAAAAGTAGCATATGTCACAGGTGGTATGGGTGGCATCGGTACCGCCATTTGCCAGCGTTTGAGCAAAGAAGGTTTCACAGTCATCGCAGGTTGCGGCCCAACGCGTGACTACGCCAAATGGTTGGCTGAACAAGCGGCACTGGGTTACACCTTTTACGCGTCCGCAGGCAACGTGGGTGACTGGGATTCCACCGTGGAAGCCTTCACCAAAGCCAAGGCCGAGCACGGCAGCATTGACCTGCTGGTCAACAACGCCGGTATCACCCGCGACCGCATGTTCCTGAAAATGTCCCGCGAAGACTGGGATGCCGTGATCGAGACCAACCTCAACTCCATGTTCAACGTCACCAAACAAGTGGTGGGCGACATGGTTGAAAAAGGCTGGGGCCGCATCATCAACATTTCTTCAGTGAATGGTGTCAAAGGTCAAGCCGGTCAAACCAACTACTCGGCTGCCAAAGCCGGTATGCATGGTTTCAGCATGGCCTTGGCCCAAGAGTTGGCTACCAAGGGGGTTACCGTCAACACCGTGAGCCCAGGCTACATTGGTACTGACATGGTCAAAGCCATCCGTCAGGAAGTGCTTGACAAGATCATTGGCACCGTGCCAGTCAAGCGCTTGGGCGAGCCAAGTGAAATCGCTTCCATCATCGCCTGGTTGGCCTCTAACGAGGGCGGCTACGCCACCGGTGCCGAGTTCTCGGTGAACGGCGGCTTGCACATGGGCTAAGTTACAATTGAGTTGTAGTCCGATTGAAAAAACCCGCATTTTGCGGGTTTTTTTATGAAGACTTTCGATTGCTTCTGAGCCTATCCGGGCTAACAAATAATCAAGCGAAGACTTCGGCGGTGTCCAATTTGCATGCAGTGCTGTCTTTGACTGACAGAAGGGGACCCCTTTCAACTGGCCACAAAATACCTAACATGGGGTCGTTCCACAGCAGGCTGCGTTCATGCTCCGGGTGGTAGTAATCGGTGGTTTTGTACAAAAACTCGGCGCTTTCGCTGATGACCAAAAATCCGTGCGCAAAACCGGGTGGTATCCACAATTGGCGCTTGTTCTCCGCCGACAACACCATACCAGCCCATTGGCCAAAGGTAGGGGAACTGCGGCGCAGGTCCACCGCCACGTCAAACACCTCACCCTGAGTCACGCGCACCAGCTTGCCCTGCGGGTGTTCAATTTGGTAGTGCAGGCCGCGCAGCACACCTTGGGCAGACTTGCTGTGGTTATCTTGCACAAATTGCACGTTAAGCCCGGTGCAGTGCGCAAAGTCAAGCGCGTTAAAGCTCTCGAAAAAGAACCCCCGGGTATCGCCGAACACCTTGGGTTCAAGAATCAGCACATCGGGGAGGGTCGTAGTCGGGGTTACGGTGTAAGGCATAGGTGTAAAAGAAGATGTTTTGTAGGAGCCCAACCCCCTGAGCGAAGGTGTTGGTATTTGCCTCTACTTCAAAAGGCCAAGCAAATACTGCCCGTAACCATTTTTGGCCAGCGGTGCGGCCAGTTTTTGAATTTGCGCGGCATCCACCCACCCTTGGTTAAACGCAATTTCTTCTGGACAAGC
>JBIJDQ010000219.1:0-4751 GCA_044344025.1 Rhodoferax sp. | reverse complement strand
TTCCCGATCACTCCACCACTAAATACGGGTGCAGGATTCTGCACCGGTGCGGGTATGGGGGGCGCTACCGCGGGCGTTTTCGGCGGCTCAGCAAACCCAGCCAAGAATGCCGGGACAGTCTTATTAATGGCGCGAGTGGCGTCGGGAGGTGTGGCTACGCGTTGCGATTGGGTGGCAACTGACGGAGGGGAAGCCGCCCCGGTACTTGGACTCAGGGCAGGAGCGGGACCTTGTTTGGGCCGCTCGGGAGGCGGGGCATTCTCAGGAATCGTGGGAACCAGTGCTGAGTAGTCCGGCGCTTCGCCACGCTCCCCCGCCCTAAGCAGCACCGCCAACTCTGGCTGAACCTCCTCCTTCTTAATGAGGAAGCGCACATTCTCCATAGCTTTGTCAACAGGCATGCCTAGCAAGCGTTCTAGCGTGTTCAGCATAACGGTTTGCTGGCAGGCGTTCAGAAAAATATAGCAATTCTTTGCATCGGCGGTAATCAAGTCACCCGGACGCGACATTTTGACCAATTTAAGGATGTCTGTAATGGGTGCCCGGTTAGCGGGCTTGCCTACAATCAATGCCGATGGAATGCTCAAGGTAGCGGAGCGCTCCAGCAGCATCTCGACTTCGCGCGCAAAGCGTGTGGCAGTGGTGTAGCCACGCAATCTTGTAGGTGATACGCTGGCAAGAGCGGCTTCAAAGTTGATGTCGACATCTCGACTGAAGATTTGGCCATTAAGAGACTCCAGCATCAGCGGGAATCGGGCGCCTTGTACATCGCGGTGAACGATCAGATTGATGCCCAAGCGCAACAAGAGAGCCTCATTCTGGTACCGCAGCGAAGCATTTTTCTCCTGCACCACAATCAGTGCATGACGACCCAAGTTTAGCCGCATAGTATGCACGGCTTCCGCCAACTGCCTAAGGTTGGTATCTTGCTGGTAACAAAAAATGGTTGTTGATCGGCGGTGGTTTCTTGACGCATGCATCAAGCCGACAAAGGTATCCACACGCTGCCAAATGCCTGGCATTTGTTTCGCCAGACTATCCAGGTCCGGGTCCATATAGAAGTAGTAAGGGCCGCCCTCTTCTTCTTTGAGCACCTCTACCGAATCACCACCTTCTTCGGCAGCTTGATCCGAAGCTGTGACCTTCAGTGTGGCTTCATACAGCTCGGACTCCAGTGTGATCAAATTGAAGTGTCTGGCTGCAACGGTGCCTTCGGGCGACTGCCAATAGTCAAAATTCAGGCGCAAACCATTCTGGTCAGCGCCCAGACGCACGATGCCTGTAAAGTTATCCATCAGCACATTTAAGGTGCTGGCGTGCGCTTCCGTAACCCGGGAGAACACCAGCAGCGCAGTAATTTGGTGTTGGGCAAGCCATTTGCCCAACACGTCGACTTGGTCCAAGGCCATGGACATATCGTGCAGACTGATCAATTCATCTGCCTGGTCAAAAATTAGATAGCTTCCGTCCGGGATATCAAAACGATCCAGCTCGTCTACAAAGCCCTCCGCGCCATACCTGAACATTTTTTTAGAGAACTCTTCCTGCATTACAAAAAACTGCAGGCGATTTTGCGCATACAACGCCCCCACTTTGACTTGTCCGAACGATTCAATTCGTTGAATAAACTGCTCAGGGTTAGATGGAACCACAACAGTGCAGGAAAGGCCATCTTTAATGGCGCTGTCCAAGCTACTCGCAAGCATGGGAAACCTGGCGGAGGATGTTTCGGCGATCAAGGCGTACAGTCCGCCATTGATCATGCTATTAGTCAGGTGGGGCAAACCACGAATGCCGATACGAACGGTAGGCACCATTGCTATGGGTTTGCTTGGATCATTCATAATCGCACCAGTGTCAAAAATTGGAATTTCAGTCAGCGAAGTTTATTGCCCCGCATGAACGAGTTTAATGTTCTTTTGGAAAAGCCATTTTCGCACGTCGTTGTGAACATGCAAAGTTGCTTCAAGGTGCCAACAAGGTTGGTTGCCGCTTTGTCGCTTTTTTCTCTAATTGTTTTGCAAGCTTGTACCGGTGCACCGACGGAGCCACCACGGTCGGCGGCGCGGTCCGGCGCCACTGTGACAACTTCGGCGACAACAACCGGCACTAAATCCATCGTCCTTCCTACGGGACTATTTGACAAAAAACAGATGCCAGTAGCTCCAGCCGCCACTGTTGCAAAATCTGCCGCCGCCGTTGCAAACCCACCTGCGATTAGCGCGCCCGTTTTGCTCTACGCCTCAGATTCGACTCATTCGTTTTTTGGAAGAGCTGGCGTTGACGGGAGGGTAAATGTCAGGGTTTGGGAAAATTTTTTGCGCAAGTACAAAATTCCTTTTCAAACCATTTCCACTGCGGATCAGCTAGATCGTTCTCAGTCGCGAGTCATTATTCTCCCCTCAGTAGTGGTTTTGTCAGACCGCGAAAAGTTAGCAGTCGCCGCATTTCGGGGAAAAGGTGGAAGTGTTTTGTCTACCTGGTTGAGTGGCGTCCGAAATGAAAATGGAGACTGGGTCGGTTTCTCCTTCATGGAGTCCACTCTGGATGTGAAAGTGGTTGGCAATACCGAGAAAGATGCTGACGACAATTTTATGATTGTTCATGGGGATAGCCCTATCACACACCACGTACCAGCTGGTCAACGCGTCTGGTTTGAACGCATTAAGGACTTTTTCCCTCTGAGGCTGGCAGGCAAGAACACCGCAGCCAATATCATGGACTGGTCACGAAAATTCACTTTAAATAAGCCCTCTTCCGTGATCACGTTTGATGAACGAAGGCAATCCTCTGGCAAATGGTCCCGTAGTGTTGTGCTGGGATATCCCGAGCCACTTTGGCTTGCATCTGACCCTAAGTTGCTGGAAGCGATCGCACACAGTTCCATCACGTGGCTCTTGCGCCAACCAGCCGCTTACACGGCCGCTTGGCCACACCCATACACTAATGGTTTTGTGATGGCGGTCGAGGCTGCCGAAATCGCTTCAGATGAGGATTTGGACTTTGCCAAGAAATTAGAGGACTTGGGCGCTCGCGGTACTTACTATATTTTGAGTGAGAATGCTGCAAAATCTTCAGATGTATTGAAGAAGTTGGCGGCCCGCGGCCATGAATTGGCGTATTTCGGTGATAAGTATGAGGTCTTCAAAGATCAGCCTGCGGCCACACAAGCGAGGCGATTTGATGCGATGCGCAGCGACGTGAAGGCCGCAGGAATTTCTGTGGCCATAGATGCTGGTTTCGCTGCGCCCACAGATTCTTACGATAAAACGACAGAAAAATTACTACGCGAAGGCCCATTCGGTCACTACATTGCCTTCATGGACGCAACTGATACGCGGTTGCCTGTGATAGTCAAGCCGGAGCAGGCTGGGGGGAAATCAACTGTTATTTTGCCCCGTACACAAATTGGACCCGAGCAGTCCATTGAAGAGGACGATCCAGACGTCGGTCTGCAAACTTACATGGAGACATTGAATCTATCCATGCAAATGGGTGGCTTTTCTGTTGTCAGGATTCCAAGTCAGACACTGCTCTCTGCGGAGCAACTGACCAGCGTTTTTGATCAACTTAAATCGAAGCGAGACAAGACATGGATGACAACATCCGGCAGAGTGGCAGAGTGGTGGCGAGAGAAATCTCGTGTGAGTGCCCGACTTGAGTCGCATATAAGGGGGCCACTGCTTATTGTGACCGTCACGGGTACAGGGCCGTTGAAGCAACCGGCGACAGTTTTGGTAAACCTGCCTGAGACTGGTGGCTCTATGAAGCTTGAGCCAGCAGATGCTGACGAAGAGACGCCGGCAGTGGTAAAGGTTGACGCATGGCGAACCGCCGTGATTATTGATGGACTGACACCTGGGGAGTATTGCTGGTATGTTCAGTTTGATGCATCTGCACCAGCTTTGCAAAAGTGAGCAAGTAATATCCTGCAATTGTTTATCGTCACCTGAGTTGAGGCACTGTATGAATATGCGCTTGATTGCCCGAATCTTCTTTGGATTAAGTGTCGCACTCGATGTCTGCCTCGCATCAGGGCAAACCGCCGGGGTGCTCTACGACCCAGAGCCGCCGCGAGATTCTGCGTACGTCCGAGTACTTGTACTGCCTAAGTCGGCTAGCTTCGACATATTCATTGATGGACGGGCACGTATTAATAAATTGAGCGCTGGCGACGCTAGTGAATATATGGTTCTAACTGCCGGCTTGCACACGCTGGCAATTCAACACGCGGGTAAATCGGTGCCCCCACTGCAAACCAACTTTGAAGTGGTGGCTGGCCGATCTGTGACCATGGTGTTTCCCGACATCAAGCCAGGCTCCACTCCAATAGTTTTTCAGGACAAGTCGAATACCAACAAATTGAAGGCATTGTTGTCGGTATATCTGCTTGACAGCAAGGCTGGGCCGGTTGACTTGCTCACGGCAGATGGCACGTCCAAAGTGTTTACAAACCTTATTTATGGCACGTCAGGCGGTTTGTTGGTTAATCCTATTTCCGTTGACCTTATCGCTGCATCTGTGGGGCAAAAGACGCCGATAGCAAAGGTCTCGCTCGCAATGTCACAGGGCGGCAGTTACAGTATATTCCTGTTGCCGGGCAATGGCGGAAAGCTACTCGCCAAGTCCGTCCAAAGCAAAACTGAACGCTACACTGGTAAATAATTCATTTTAGGAAAGAAAATGCTAAAGCTCAATTTGAAGTACTGCGTTAGCGCGTCCCTTTTTGCCGTATCTCTTATTGGCGGATT
>JBIJDQ010000185.1:0-5328 GCA_044344025.1 Rhodoferax sp. | reverse complement strand
CAAAAATCACTGTGAGCATCACACACATCAGCGTAAACGCCATCAAGTTGCCGGCCTGCACAATCCCCGAGAGGATCAGCATCTCAGCCAAAAAACTGGCAAACGGCGGAAAACCCAGCAGCGCAAAGATGCCCACGGCAAATAAGAGCCCGGCAAACGGCAGCACCCGAATGACCCCGCTCAACGGGGCGACCTCGTTGGTGCCGTACACCACGCGCATGCGCCCGGCAGTCAAAAACAGCAGGGCTTTCACAAACGCATTGCTCACGATGTAAAGCACCACACCGTAGGCCGCCGCCTTGCCGACCGAAAGGCCCAGGGCAATGACCCCTGAAGAGCTGACGCAGGCATAGGCAATGAGCCGCTTGTAATTGCGCGCCGCCATGATCTGGATGGCCGCCACCACCAGCGACAGGTAACCCATGACCAGCAGTTCCTGTGTGACCAGCCCGGCACCCAGCCCCTGAAAAATTTGCAGAATCCGAAACACCGCCACCACGCTGATGTTGAACTGGATGGATGCCAGCAGCGCGCTGGTGCTGGTGGGGGCGGCCTCATAGGTTTCAGGCAGCCAGCTGTACAAGGGGGCCAAACCCAATTTGCCGCCCAGGCCGAACAACATGAACGACAGGCCCAACTGCTGCCAGGCATCACCCCTCGCGGTGAGCGCTTGGCCCAGCTGGTCTACCGCAAAGTTGATGTCCACCCCGCGCACATGTGCCGACTGCACCAGGCACATGAAGCCGACAAAGCTGATGGCCAGCGTCATGCTGGAGTACAGCAAGTAGCGCCATGCCACTGCCTTGGGGTTGGCAGCGTCACCACGCGCCACCAGGGGCGCTGCGCACAGTGTGCTGATCTCGATTAGCGCCCACAGCAGCACCAGGTGGTTGGCCAGAATGCCCACATTGATCACCGCCATGAAGGCCAGCATCAGACCTGCGCGTGAACGGATGTCCAGTGTTAGTTCCGGTGAATCCCGTTCACGCGAATACAAGTACACACAAATGCCAAAAAACACCGTGTTGATCACCAGAATGAACAGCAGGGAGGTGGCGTCCAGCACCAGGTAACGCTGGGCCATATAGATCGGCAATTTTTCCAGCGGGTGGGTCAAAAACACCCCGACACTGCCCAGCCAGAGCAGCAGTGCCACCCCAACCAACGCGGGCGACACCCACCCCGTGCTGGCTTTGGCAGCCGGGTTTGAGTTGATGGTAGCTATTGAAATAGTAGCATTCATCGCCCATCCCCATTGCACTTTGGTGCCAAATCGTTCAAAAAACTCTGACCACGCACCAGCCAGCTGCCTACCGCCACGGTACCGACATAAACACCACTGATGGCCAGGTGCACCGGCAACGGCCAGGGTGCAGGCATCAGCGTCTCGAACAGGGCCAGCGCGTTTTCCATGAACAACACCGCCACCAATTGGGCGGCCGCGTCATGGTTGGTGGCCAGCACCAGAAAGGCAATCATCACCGTGGCGGCAACCACCCCCAGGGTGAGCGCCCGCACGTCGGCACGGGCACCGTCACCAAATTTGAATGCCAGAATGATCAAGGCCACTGCCACACCCCAGGCAAACAGGTTGGACGGCATCACATCCAGCTCAGCGGCTTTTTGGTCCCGCAGGCAACGTCGCAGCAGGTGGGGCACCAACCAGGCACGCACCAGCAACACCTCCAGTCCGGCCGCCAGGGCGTGGAGGTCCAGTTCATGGTGTTCCGAGAGCGTGATCGAGCCCAAGGCCAGCGCCTGTAGGCTCAGCCAGGTTGGGGCCACGGCCAGCTTGCCAAAAAAGACCGGAATCACCGTCGCAATCAGGCAAGCCATCAGCGCCAGACTCATGTTGCACCCCCGGCAATGCCCACCACCGCCATGGCCAGTAGCACCAGCCAACCGGCCAGCCAGATGTAGGGGGTGACCCAGCGCAGCGGCAGGCGTGCCACCAGGGATTCGACGCTGCCCACCACCAGGCCCACACCCAGCATCAGGGCCAGGCTGGTCGTCACCGCCGCCAGCGGTGTGCTCAAGGGGTCAAACGGGTTGAGCAGGGTGGCAATTAGCCCGGCATACAGCGTCATCTTCAGCCCGGCGGCGTATTGCATGGCGGCCAGCTCCGGGCCACTGTGGTCGAGCACCATGACTTCGTGGATCATGGTCAGTTCCAGATGCGTCAACGGGTCGTCCACCGGCACCCGGGCGGCCTCGGTTTGCAGCAAAATCAGCAGCGCCAGTGTCAGTGGCAGCACCATCAGCAGGTAATACGGGGTGTGGTGCAAGTGGCCCAGCAGGTCGGCAAAACTGCTCAGCCCGGTGGCGGCGCTGGCCGTGCCGATCAGCAAAAACAGGGCGGGTTCGGCAAATGCGCCAAACATGGCTTCACGTGCGGCACCCATGCCCTCAAACGGGCTACCCACGTCCATGGCCGAGAGCATCAGCAGCAGCCGTCCCAGCCCCAGGGTGTAGGCCACGGCAATAAAGTCGTGCGAAAACTGCAGCGGCGCAAACTGGCCCAGCAGCGGGCTCATGCCCATGACCACCAGACCCGTGACCAGCACCGCCCACGCGCCCATGCGAAACACCGGGCTGGCCACCGAGCTGACCACCGGACGTTTGCCCAGCAGGCGGCGCAGGTCGTGAAATGACTGGGTCAGACGTGGCCCCTTGCGCCCGGCCCACCAGGACTTGGTGCGGTTGATCACACCCGTCAGCACAAACGGCATCAGCAACACGGCCAGCCCGTGGGTCAGGGTCAGCAGCACAAATGGGGTGCTCATGGCAAGGCCCCTTGCGTCATCACCACCAGCGCGGCAATCGCCAGCACCGCTGCCAACCCCAGGGCAAACGCCAGGCGCGGATCATCTTCGTGCATCAAGCGGGAAATCAGGCTGGCCGATTCATCGCCATGGCCAATCACGTTGTAAAGCCGCCGCTCCACCGCGTCCACACAGTCGGTGATGAGGTAACTGTCGCTGGGGAAATAACCACTGGGTGCCTTCTGGCGCTTAAGCAGCAACATCACATTGCTGTAATTGGCCGCAAAATCCTTGGAGAAGCTTGCCCCCGTGTACTGCAGCCGGGCGCTGCCTGCGGTGTAGCCACAGCCCCAGGTGGGGCCGGTTTGCGGTGCTTGCTGGCGCAGCAAGCGGGCCAAACCCCAGGCCAAACCCCAGGCCAGACCGATCAGCACGGCGACCGACATTGAGATCAAACCTACCCGGCTCAGCACCGCCTCCAGGTGCTGCAGGGCCTGGGTGGCGGCTTGAGGGTCAACGGCCTGCAAAAAAAGCCCCACAGGTGCGGCCACCAGGGCCAGCCCCAGCACCGGCATCAGCCCCAGCAGACTTGAGCCTGCGGTGTGGATAAGCAGTGGTAATAGCATCCAGCGGCTGGGTTCATGGCCTGTTGGCAGCGTGTCGTCACGGGCACTGCCCATAAAGATCACACCGTAGGCGCGGGTGATGCTCAAGGCAGACACAGCACCGACAAACGCCAGCAGTGTGGCCACCCCGGCGAGCACCAGCTTGGCCCAAACACCAATCACCTCGCCAGTGAACAGGCCCGAATAAATCAAAAATTCACTGGCAAAACCGTTAAACGGTGGCAGCGCCGAGATGGCC
The DNA here is from genome assembly GCA_044344025.1 of Rhodoferax sp. Lineage (GTDB taxonomy): Bacteria > Pseudomonadota > Gammaproteobacteria > Burkholderiales > Burkholderiaceae_C > Rhodoferax. The sequence continues at coordinate 1,702 of JBIJDQ010000185.1, read as the reverse complement.
ACGCCGCCCACCAGAAAACACAGCGCCGTGATGGGCATGAGCCGCGCCAACCCACCCAGGCGCTCAATGTCCACACCATGTTTGACCTGGTACACACAGCCAGCGGCATAAAACAACTGGCATTTGAAAAACGCGTGGTTCAGCACATGCAACAAGCCCCCGCCAAAACCCAGTGCGATCAGCCCGGCGTTGTTCCAGCTCAAGCCCAGGCAGCCCACACCAAAGCCAATGCCGGCAATGCCCACGTTTTCGGTTGACGAATACCCCAGCAGGCGTTTCAGGTCACGCTGACCCACGGTGTAGAGCCCACCGATGACCGCCGAGGTGACGGAGAACGCGATTAAAAACCAGCCCATCCATTCATCTGGCTTGCCTGAGATTAACAAAAAGTGCAGCAGCGCAAACAAACCCGCCTTGTGAATCACGCCCGACATCAGTGCCGACACATGGGCTGGCGCGGCGGCGTGGGCGCGTGGCAGCCAGGAGTGAAAAGGAAAAAACGCCGATTTAAGACCAAAACTGGTCACCAGCAGCAAAAAAACCGCATTGCGCACCGTGCCGGGGTGGGTGCTTAGCCAGGTGCCAAAGTCATGCAGGTACCAACTCTGCGTCTGGGTGTACAAAATCATGAACGCGGCCACCAGAAAAATCAGGCCGACGTGGGTGGACACCAGGTAGTTGAAGCCAGCAAAACGCACCTTCTGGTTGGTGTAATCCCAAATCACCAGCAGCCAGGCTGAGAGCGCGGCGATTTCCCAGCCCATGAGGAACGTGACCGCGTGCTCACCGGTGTAGACCAGAATGAAGGAGACAGAAATCATGTTGAGCAAGCCAGAATGCACGCCAACATGGCGCGGGCCGTCAAAAAATTTCCGCAGGTAACCCATGGCGTACACCGCACCCAGAAGGGTCATGGGCAAGGACCAGCTCAGAAAAAAAGCACCCAGTGCATCCAGGCGAAAACGCAATGCGCCAATCGGGTAGCCCCAGGGCATTTCAATGAACAGTGCAGACCCACCCGCCAACACCGGCACCGCAGCTGCCCACACCAGCAGCGTGGCCAGCACTTGTGAGGCCAGACCCAGACTGGCGCGCCACAGGTTAGGCAGCGGCAGCAAACCCAACGCACCGCCCAGCATCAACACAAGCACCGCTGCAATGAGCTGATTCATGCGGCAGTCCTAGGGCGGGACAAAAGAGAAAAGTTAAGGCAGTTTGGGGAAAATTTCATGAGGACTCCACACACCAATGAACCAAAGTGTTCAATGCGTGTGTGGCGGCCCACAATGGCGCAAGCGCATGTCAAAGCGGCGGCGCTTGGAAAGCGTCAAGGTTTGACCGTGGGTGGGGGTGTGCGCTAGGCGTTTCATGAAGCGAAGGATTTTACGCTGGCGGGGGGGCGGGTATGGTTTTCCTGATCCAGGCTGCTGTGGAAAGTGATGGCTGGCTGGTGAGGCATCCGGTGGCATGGGTTCACGCGGCTCCAGGCGGGCGGCGTGGTTCGCGTTCTCCGGCCCACCTCGCGGGCGATGGCGCTGGGTGGATGGGTGGCTTGGCTTTGCGCACGTCTTTGGTTTGCATGTAGCCACGCCACGCGAATGGGGTGTGCGCCCGCAAACCCCACCACCCGACTTCAACATGTCTTGATGAGGTGGGGTTCCAAAGGATGCAAACGACCTTCAGACGTTGTCTACAGGAAGAG
>JBIJDQ010000184.1:0-5349 GCA_044344025.1 Rhodoferax sp. | reverse complement strand
GAAGCGGACAATTTCCACAAAGCGTTTGCCATGCACAACATCACCTACGTTCCAAACGCAGAGATTGTCAACGTCGACCCCGTCAGCAGCGTCATGAAAGTCACCATTCTCGACACCACACCTCTCCCAGGAGGCAGTTCAAAGGTTTATGAAGCCAGTGTGGTCAACCTGATTCCTCGTCAAAAAGCTGGCAAGCTGATCGCTAATGCTGCGCTAAACAACTCGGCAGACGGTCGTTTTGCCAACGTCAACCATTTGACTTACGAGAGCACAAAAGCGCCAAAAATCCACATTATTGGCGACGCGGCAGCCACCACACAACCCAAGGCGGGCCACATTGCCAACCAGGAAGCCAAGGTGTGTGCCGACGCCATCGTGCGTGCTTTCGCGGGCCTGCAACCAGACCCCTCACCAGTGACCAATTCGGCCTGTTACTCGACCATCACCATGACGCAGGCCTCGTGGCTGACAGCGGTTTACCAGTACGACACACCAAGCGCCAAAATGACGTTAGCCGCCGTGCCTGGTGTTGCTGCGTCAACGGGTTGGAGTGCTGAGAACTTCAAGGACATGAACACTTGGTTCAACGCCTTGATGGCCGATAGCTTCGCCTGACCATCGCGCGCAAAAGCGCCTACAAAAGAGGGCTGGTCCGGGTATGGCCAGCCCCGTAAAATATCGGCTTTGACCTCAGCACGGTGCTGACTTTTAAGGAACAACCGATGAGCCCCCTACCCTCTTCAATGGCTGACCGCGACGGCAAAATCTGGATGGACGGCCAGATGGTGGAGTGGCGCGATGCCAAAATCCACGTACTGACCCACACCCTGCACTATGGTTGCGGTGCCTTTGAAGGCGTGCGCGCCTACAACACGGTCAACGGCCCAGCAATCTTTCGCCTGGAAGAACACACCGAACGCCTCTTCAACAGCGCCAAAATTTTGCGCATGAAGATACCGTTTACCAAAGAAGAGGTCATGGACGCACAAAAAGCGGTCATCCGTGACAACAAGCTCGAATCCGGCTACCTGCGTCCACTGACCTGGATTGGTGACAAAAAACTGGGGGTTTCCCCAAAAGGCAACACCATTCACCTGATGGTGGCAGCCTGGCCGTGGGGCGCCTACCTGGGCGAGGAAGGTATGAAACGCGGCATTCGCGTCAAAATTTCTAGCTACACCCGCCACCATGTCAACATCACCATGACACAGGCCAAGGCGGTGAGCAACTACACCAACTCAATTCTGGCCAACATGGAAGCCACCGATGATGGTTACGACGAAGCCATGCTGCTCGATGCCAGCGGATTTGTGTCTGAAGGCGCTGGCGAGAACCTGTTTGTGGTCAAGGGCGGCGTGGTCTACACCCCCGACCTGTCGGCCGGTGCCCTCAACGGCATTACCCGCAACACCGTGTTTCATATCTGCAAGGACCTGGGGCTTGAAGTGGTGCAAAAGCGCATTACCCGTGACGAGGTCTACATTGCCGACGAGGCCTTCTTTACCGGCACCGCCGCTGAAGTAACACCCATCCGCGAACTTGACCGAATTGAGCTGGGGGCGGGCAGCAGGGGGCCGATCACCGAGAAAATCCAGAGTGCGTTTTTTGACATCGTCAATGGCCGCAACCCGAAATACGCACATTGGCTGACCTTGGTCTAAGCCCACAAAAGGAAAGACACCATGACAAACACAAGCGCAACCGTTGAATTGTTAGCCAAAGACCTGAATCACCAGGGCAGCGTGTTTTGCCCTAGCCCCCTGGCGCACATGCAGATATGGGACAACCACCCCAAGGTTTACCTTGACGTTGGACGCACCGGCCAAGCCAAGTGCCCTTATTGCGGCACGGTCTACAAACTTAAAGACGGCGAACACTTTGCCGGTCACTGACCGCTGCACCCTGCGCAACCCGGTGCATCTCGTGTCCGGTTTGCCGCAGTGGTGTCACGGTTGCCCGTCACGACCTTGAGCAACGGTTAATTTGACCCGCTCACTCATCATTGCCCCACAGTGGATTGGCGATGCGGTCATGACCGAGCCGCTGTTACGCCGTTTGCATGCCCACGGCGAGCGGCTCACCGTGGGCGCTCTGCCCTGGGTGGCCCCCGTTTACCGTGCCATGCCCCAAGTCGCCAAGGTCATGGAGTTCCCCTTTGCCCACGGTGGACTGCAGCTCAAAGCACGCCGTGCATTGGCTAAACAAATTGACGGCCAGTTTGACGTTGCCTACATCTGCCCAAACTCCTTGAAAAGTGCGTTGCTGCCGTTTTTGGCTGGCATCCCAAAACGGATCGGTTACCTGGGTGAAGCACGGGTAGGATTACTCACACACCGCCTGAAAAACCCGCCCAAAGCGCAGCGGCCACCCATGGTGACGTTTTATTCAGCCCTTAGCGGCGACACCGACATTGCCTGCGACCGACCCAAACTGACACTTCAACCCAGCCAGGTCAATGCGGCCCTGGCTGAATTGGGTTTGATGCACCAGGCCTACCACGTGTTTGCCCCAGGCGCAGAGTTCGGTGAAGCCAAGCGATGGCCTGCCAGCCACTTTGCGCAGTGTGCAATGCAACTGAATTTACCTGTAGTGCTGCTGGGCTCTGGCAAGGAAGCCGATTTGTGCGCCGCCATAGCCGAGCCGGTCAACGCCACACGCCCTGGCCAATGCATTAACCTGGCTGGAAAAACCACGCTAAACCAGGCCTTGTGTGCCATTGAGGCTGCAAAAAGCGTCTTGACCAACGACTCTGGGCTCATGCATGTGGCGGCCGGTTTTGGCGTGCATCAAGTGGCGGTGTTTGGCTCCAGCAGCCCACTTCACACCCCGCCCCTGAATGACCATGCCAGCGTCATCTGGCTAAAAAACAGGCCAAGCTACCAGCCCCCGCTGGACTGCGCCCCCTGCTTTCAGCGGGTCTGCCCGTTTGGCCACACACGCTGCCTGCAAGACATCAGTCCCGCTGACGTGCTACGTTTTTTATAGTGCACAATGTTTAGTGGACGAGCGCCTTAGGTCAATTTTATCAAAAAAAAGCCACCCGAAGGTGGCTTGTAAAGGTTCCCCAGGGGGGAACGTCGTTGGAAACTTGACGCTTTTCGAAAGTCTAGGCTTAATGAATTCTTGCGCTTTTTGTTTCATTACTGTGACAGCAGTTAGGTCATACTGTACCGGCCTAAACCGACCTTGGGTATCCCCCATTTGGGGGATTTTGAAGACTATTTTGATAAATCGCACTGGTTTTCAAGGTAAAGCCGTCGCCTGAACCTTGGGTAAGCGGTAGTTCAATGACAAAACAGGCTCCGCCGCCTGACCGGCTCTCACAAAAAACCCGCCCGCCATGGCGCTGCGCAATCGATTTCACCAGCGCCAGCCCCAAACCCACACCACCATCGCGCTCGGTAGCACCCGGCAATCGGTAAAACGGCTCAAAAATACGCGTCTGCAATTCTGGCGGCACACCCGGACCCCGGTCGCAGACGCGGATCACCGCAGTCGTCAAGGTGCGATTCAGGCTTAGACTGATGCTGCCAGCGCCATAGCGGCGCGCATTTTCCAGCAAGTTGCGCACTGCACGGCGTAACAGCTTGGCCACACCTTGCACGCTCAGGTCAATGGTCGCTTGACCGTTGGCATCCAAGTCGGCCCCAAAAGCCACATCAAGTTCAGCATCTGAACGTGCGCACTCTTCGGCGGCCAGGCCCACCAAGTCAACGGACTCAATGGTGCCCATATCGGCCTCACGTGCATCGAGTCGGCTGGCCAGCAAGATCTCTTCAATTAGCTGGTCAAGCTCGCTGATGTTGCGGGAAATTTCGTCCCGAAACGTCGGCGCGGCCGTTGGTCCCATCAATTCCAGCCCCATGCGGATACGCGTCAACGGTGAACGCAGTTCATGCGAGGCATTTGCCAGCATCGATTTTTGTGATGCCAGCAAGGCCTCATGGGACTGCACCAGCGTTTGCACACGGTGGGCCGCTTGGTTAAAACGTCTGGCCAAAAACGCGACCTCGTCTTGACCATTTTCAGGCACCCGAATCGCTAAATCACCCTCGCCCCACCGCTGCACGCCATCCTGCAAGCGCTCTAACCGACGCGTAAGCGTACGCACAATCGGATAGGTCGCCAAGGCCACTGCAATGCCCACCCACACCAGCATCCAGGCAAATCCAAAGGGTGGGCGACTCCAGAACGAGGGTGGCGCGCGCATCAATCGCATGCGCATGGTCTGCCCGTCGTGCATGCGCACCACAAACTCTGGGGCACCTGGCCGGTCTGCGTCAACGGCGCTGGCAGAAGCACCCAACTCGGCATCTGGCGTTAGCTGAACATCTGGCTTCGCAGGTAAGGGGTAACGGTGCATGTGCTCGCGTGGCGGGACCCCAATGCGGGAGTCTGCCTCATCCTGCATCACGTGAGGTCGACCCCTGCCAATCACCTGGCCAGCCTCATTGCGCATTACCACATCGCGCAGCGGTGGCTCAGCCGCCATGCGCCAAACCCAGCCCACCAGCAAAATCAGCACCGCCACCGCCAGTACCACGGCCAGCCAGATGCGAACATAGAGTTTGTTAAGCATGCCTACCAAAATGGTGCAATAAATTAGTCCTGCTGCCGTGCAAACACGTAGCCCACACCGCGCACGGTCAGTATGCGTTTGGGCGTTTTGGCATCGGCCTCAATGGCCACACGAATGCGCCCCATGTGCACATCAATTGAGCGGTCGAAGGCATCGAGTTCGCGCCCACGCACAGCCTCCATGATCTGGTCACGCGTCAACACCCGCCCTGCCCGCTCAGCCAGTGCCACCAACAGGTCAAACTGGTAAGACGTTAGTTCGCAGGCCTGGCTCGCCACTGTCACGACTCGGGCATCGCGGTCAATTTCCAAGGTGCCAAAGCGCAAAAGATGACCGGCAGACGGTGTCATGCCTTCACCTTGGCGGCGCAGCACAGCGCGGATGCGGGCCAGTAGTTCACGCGGCTCAAAAGGTTTGGGCAAGTAGTCGTCGGCACCCATTTCAAGGCCAATGATGCGGTCCATCGGGTCACCCTTGGCGGTGAGCATCAGCACAGGGGTGCGTGCCCAGGCACCTGCCAGTGCACGAATACGTCGGCAAACCTCCAAACCCTCCATGTCAGGCAGCATCAAGTCCAGAATCACCAGGTCAGGCGAACTGGCCTGCAGGTTCGCAAGACCCGTCTGCCCGTCACACGCATGCGTTACCAAGTAGCCAGACTGGCCGAGGTAGGTGCGTACCATGTCCGCCAGGCGCACGTCGTCTTCAATCATCAGCAGGTGTTGGTTCATGCGTCAAGTCTAAGTGCCCCCTACTTCGCGGCCTTGAAG
>JBIJDQ010000183.1:0-5360 GCA_044344025.1 Rhodoferax sp. | reverse complement strand
TTTTGCTCGACCTGGCTGGCGTTCACCCTGGCTTGTGCCTGTGCCACATCGGCCTTGGCTGTGTCACAACCGGCCCGTTTGGCTTGGGCCTCGGCGCGCACCTGGTCTTCTCTGGAGCCCGACACAAAGCCCTGTGCGCGCAGGGCAGACTGTCGGCCCGCTTCGCTTTCGGCGTTGGCGGCCAGCGTGCAGACCTCAAGCACACGTTGGCGTGCGGTGTTGACCTGGGTTTGCGCCAAGGCGCTTTGGGCCTGCTGGTCATCGTTCCAGAGCTTGATCAGGAGTTGGCCCTTTTTCACCCGGTCACCCTCCTTGACGGCCAGCACCTCAATACGCCCGCCCATGCTGGCCGAGAGTTTGGTGCGTTGGCACGCCTCCACGGTGCCAGCGCGGGTGTTGGCAATGCTGGACTCGACCTTGCCCCGGTCAATTTGCCACACCAACACGGCAATCGGCTTGGGGCGGTTGGCCCACCACAGGCCCGCGCCAATCAGGCCAAGAACCACAAGCGCGGGCAGCAAACGGCGAAGCAAAGGCGATGACATGGTGACTCCCTTGTGGGTAAAAGACCGGGTCCAATCGAATTATCATCCTGCCATGCGTGCAAAACTCATGGGTTATTTTTTGTTGGGCCTGATCCGAGTTCTTACCGGTGCCCAGGCGCGCTGGTGGGGCTGTCCGCCCAAGGCCGAGCAGCGCATTTATTTTGCCAACCACCAAAGCCACGCCGACCTGGTGATGATCTGGGCCGCCTTGCCCAAAGAACTGCGCCACGGCACCCGTGCCGTGGCCGCGCGTGAATACTGGACCAAAACGCCATTCAGGCATTGGATTACCTCAGCGGTGTTCAATGTGATCTATGTCTCGCGCGAGCGCCATGCCGACGAAGACCCGCTGGAGCCGCTGGTGGAGGCGCTGGCGGCGGGTGATTCATTGATATTGTTTCCCGAGGGCACCCGTGGCCACTTTGAGGAACCTCAAGCCTTCAAGGCGGGCATCTACAACCTGGCATTGAAATTTCCGCAAATTGAGTTGATTCCGGCCTGGATTGCCAACGTGCAGCGTGTCATGCCCAAAGGTGAAGTGGTGCCGGTGCCAGTGTTGTGCTCAGTCACTTTTGGTGCCCCCATGCGCCTGCAAGACGGCGAAGACCGCAACGTGTTCTTGCAGCGGGCGCGCCAGGCGGTGCTGAACTTGCGCGACATCTGAACCGACCATCTGACTTACCCCACCCACGGCACGCCATGTACCAAGCCCTGAAAAACCTCACCGCCAGCCAGCAGGTAGGTGCATTGTTTGTCATTGTTTTTGGCCTGTTGATGATCGCCGGGGTGGTTGTTTTCTTGCTGTCCATGCGTGAGTTTGAAGACGAGCAGGCCGAGGCGGCTCACAGCGAAGACATCCGTACGCTGAGCCAGTTGCTAAGAACCAGTTGGCTGCTGATCTTTATATTCTGGTTGGCCTGGCTGGCGGGTGACATCACACGTCTGGTGCTGTTTGCCTTGGGGTCGTTTTTTGCCCTGCGTGAGTTTTTGACCCTGTCACCCACTCGCCAGGGAGACCACCGGAGCCTGGTGCTGGCGTTTTTTGCGGTGCTGCCGTTTCAGTATTTTCTGGTGGGTACCGAGCACTTCAATCTGTTTTCGGTGTTTATCCCGGTGTATGTGTTCTTGGCACTGCCGGTGGCCAGTGCGCTGGCCAATGACCCGCAGCGTTTTTTGGAGCGCAACGCCAAGCTGCAGTGGGGCATCATGGTGTGCATTTATGGTATGAGCCATGTGCCCGCGCTGCTGTTGCTGGACTTTCCGAACTATGACAAGAAAAACGCTTTTTTGGTGTTCTTTTTAGTGCTGGTGGTGCAAACCTGCATGGTCACCCAGCACCTGGTGGCCCGCAAGCGCCAGCACCCGCCTGCGGCGCCGCAGATCAGTCAAAGCTTCACTTGGCACAGCTGGAGTTGGGGTATGGCCGCAGGCAGCCTGCTGGGCGCGTTGCTGGCAGGCATTACGCCGTTTGTGCCAGGGCAGGCGTTTGCCATGGCGTTTATCGCCTGTGCCGCCGGGTCATTGGGGCACCTGGTCATGAAAGCCCTCAAGCGCGACCGTGGCATACCGATCTGGCGCGGCGAAGGCAAGGGCGTGACCGGTGCTGGCGGCATGCTGGACCGCATTGACTCGTTGTGTTTTGCCGCACCGGTGTTTTTTCACTCGGTTCGGTGGTATTTTGGGCTGTAGTGCTTGTTTATCGCAAACCGGGAAGATGACCAGACTGATCATCAGATTGACTCGGAGGATTTACGCCTATTAGAGCTGCGCCTGCGAGCCGACCACAGCCCCATCCACACACAGGCCGCAGTGGGACAAAGTCTTGGCCTGACAGATTGAGTTTGGCAACGCTGGCTAAAACGCCCATGCCAGGCTTAACGCAACCGGCGTGAGGTCTACCGGTGAGCTTGGTTTGTGATAAAGTACATACGTTTTAATATATATTTTTCAGAGGGGTTGCGTCATGATCGCCACTGCCAAAGTTTTTACCACGGGCAATAGCCAAGCCATTCGTTTACCCAAAGCATTCAGGGTCAATACACCAGAGGTCTGGATCACCAAGACCGACAACGCTGGGGGCATGGCGATCAAGCCGAAGCCCACCAGGGACGAACTTGAGTCATTTTTGGCGGAAATTCACGCTCTGCCACCTTCAGATGAGTTTTTGTTTCCACGTGACACGGTAGTGCGCCCAGACCCATTTGAGGACCATGCAGAGTGATGCGTTATCTGCTCGACACCAATGTCGTCAGTTACTTCATTCGCCGTAGTTCATCAACGTTAGAAGCGAAGCTCAGTGATGCACTTAAACACCACAGCGTTGCCATATCAGTCATCACACGCGCCGAACTGCGCTACGGCCAAGCGGGAATGACACCTGAAGACCGCCGCCGTGGCGTTATCGACAGCTTTTTTTTACGCCTGCCAAACCTTGAGTGGGATTCAAAAGCGGCTGACCGCTACGGTCAACTAAAAGACAGTTTCAGGCGACAGGGCAAACCCATAGGTGAAATGGACACCCAAATCGCCTCCCATGCCTTGGTCGAGAGTCTGATTCTGGTCACCCACAACACCCGCCATTTTGAAAATGTGCCGGGGCTAAAACTCGAAGACTGGATGATTTGAGCATGGCCGGTAGGCAGCAAAAAATTTCCAATCAGACCGCACCAGTGCCATTGATTCGGCAACTCAGTGCATAAGGTGGCCAACCCGTGACGTTTTTTCACGGGTTGAAGCTACCCCTGGGTGAACTGCGCGCACCCATTTGTCGTTTAAACACAAAATTCACATCAAATCAGCCTCCAGTTCTTATCCAATAAGCACTAGTAGCTACAAATAAAATAGCGCCATGAGAATCCTAGGCATTGACCCTGGCTTGCGCACCACTGGTTTTGGTGTGGTGGAAGTGCATGGCGCAGAGCTAATCTATGTGGCCAGCGGCACCATCAGCACCATGCACATTGAAAAAGACCAGTTACCAGCACGGCTCAAGGTGCTGTACGACGGCATTCGCGAGGTTGTGACACGGTATGAGCCAGACGCTGCGTCGGTAGAGATCGTGTTTGTCAACGTCAACCCGCAATCCACCTTGCTGCTCGGTCAGGCGCGGGGGGCGGCGGTCACAGCCCTGGTGTCGTGTGATTTGCCGGTGGCCGAGTACACCGCATTGCAAATGAAGCAAGCCGTGGTCGGTTATGGCCGCGCCGACAAAACCCAGGTGCAAGAAATGGTGCGCCGCCTGCTCAACTTGCCGGGTCTGCCTGGGTCGGATGCGGCTGACGCGCTGGGGCTGGCCATCACCCATGCCCATGCGGCCAAGGCCATGGCCCGCCTGTCCGAGGCCAAAGGCATTGGTGGGGTGCAGCAGCAAACCCAAAAAGCGTCTTATAAGGCTGGGCGAAGCCGATAAACCCGTCACTCAACCCATTTTCTAGATCAAATTGGCCTCTGGTGCTTATCAATAGGGTATTAATAGCTATGAAATTTGAAGCAATTTTGTTCGACTGTGACGGTGTTCTGGTGGACAGTGAACCCCTGACCAACCAGGTATTGCGCGACATGCTCGATGAGAGCGGCTGGTCCATGACGCTGGCCGAGTGCATGACCACCTTTGTCGGCAAAACCGTGCGCGAAGAGCGTGTGGTGATCGAGGCGCGTACCGGCCAAGCCCTCACTGACGAATGGATGCAGCAGTTTTACCAGCGGCGCAACCAGGCTTTGGTGGCTGACCTTGAAATCATCGCTGGCGCGCACGCTGCCGTGCAGGCGGCGCACACCCAAACGCAGGGGCGCATTGCCTGTGCCTCGGGTGCCGACCGTTTCAAGGTGGAAATGCAGCTGGTCAAGGTGGGGCTGATGCCGTTTTTTGACGGTCGTGTGTTCAGTGGGCACGAAATGCCGCGCTCCAAACCCGCACCCGATGTGTACCTCGCCGCCGCCCGGCACCTGAATGTGCCCGGTGTCCAATGTTTGGTGATTGAAGACACCACGGTGGGTGTCACTGCCGGGGTGGCGGCAGGAGCCACGGTGTGGGCCTATTGCCCGCTGCCTGAGGCGGGTGCGGCCCTGTTGCAGGCCGGGGCAACCCGCTTGTTTGGCCGGATGTCGGATTTGCCTGGGCTGCTGGCGACTGCTGGCTAAGCTTTGCCCGGTAAATGGCTGCCGGTTGTTTGAGAACAAATGGTGGTCAGGGGAGTGAGAGTCGACACCCGTGCAGGCGGCAATGGTTCGCACGGCTTTTAGCGCTTTTCCCGAAATTCCCCCGGCCAAACGCCTGTCCAACCCTTGAACGCCCGCATAAAACTTTTCTCATTCTGAAACCCCACTGCCTCAGCCACCTGCTTGATAGGGCGTTGGGTACGGGTCAGCAACTCAGAGGCGCGTTTGAGGCGTACCTCGTCTTTCAGGGCTTGCAGCGTAGCGCCTTCGTCTTTGAGCTGGCGGTGCAGGGTGCGCTCTGACATGTTGAGTAGTGCCGCCAAGTCAGATGCACAGTGGGTGTCCGTGGGCTGGTTAAGCAACTTCTCACGCACGCGCTGCACCAGCAAGCGGTCTCGGCGGTACTGCAGCACCGTCAGCGGGAGTGCCCGTTTGAGCATCTGGCGCAGGGCAGCTTCGTCGCGACGCAGCGGTAGAGCGAGGTAACTTGTGTCAAATCGAATAGCAGCTTGCGCTTGACTGTAGAGCGCTGGCGCCGAAAATAGCACCTCATAAACAGCGTGATGCGCAGGTGCTGCAAATGGAAACTGCGCACCGGTGAGCGGAATGCGCGAGTCAATCAGCCAGCAGGCCACGCCGTGCACATTGCGCAGCACC
>JBIJDQ010000182.1:0-5367 GCA_044344025.1 Rhodoferax sp. | reverse complement strand
GGGGCGGTAAACCCAGCCCACCCGACCCTGGTCCACACTCGGGCGCACGGCTGATTCGAGCAGGCTGTAGGCATAGCGGCGCGACTTGGCGCTGGCGCGGCAGTGAAATTCAGCGGGCACCTGTTTCGCCCATTGAACCGCAATGTCGCGGGGCAACAAGGCGTTGGGTCCGCGCACCCAAGAGGATTCTGGCCGGTCAAGCGGGGTGTCGAAATGCACCACCTGCATCAGGCCATGCACGCCGGCGTCGGTGCGCCCGGCGCACAAGGTCGAGACGCGGTGTGCGGCAAACTGGCCCAGTGCCTTTTCCAGGTGGTCTTGCACGGTTTGGCGAGACAACTGGCTTTGCCAGCCCTGGTAGTGGCCACCGTGGTAGCTGATGCCCATGGCAAGCCGCACGTGATTCAACCGTTCAGCAGTGGTCATCCTGGGGTGCTGTGGCCGAGGTGCTACAGCCGACCCAGCGCTTGCTGCGCTTTGGTCTTGACGATGCCTGCTGCCTCGGCAATAACTTCCTCAATCAGCGCTCGTGCGCCATCGTCATCGCCAATGGCTTTGAATTCTTCAGCCAAGGCGAGCTTGGTTTCCAGTGGGTCTTCCAAGGCGTTGGGCAGTGCCCCGGACTCGGTGATGGGCTCGTCCCCCAAGTCCAGCGACAGTGAACCCAGGTCAAATTCCAACATGCCTGAGTCGGAGTTTGGGTCAGGGCGTGCGGTGGACGCTTTGGTTTCTAGAGCCTGGGTGCTGTTAAAGGCAGCAGCGCTGCCTGATTTGTCCGGTTCTGGCAATGAAAAATCCAGGCTACCCATCAAGGATGGCGGGTCAAGTTCAGGGCTGGCCACGGTGCTTTGGGCGGGAGAGTCCAGATTCATCGTCAGCGTTGGTAACTGACCTGCCTGATCTTCGGTGCGACTGACCGCTGGTGCCTCACCTGAAGCGGTGCCTGGCTTGCCTGGCACAGCCGCAGGGGCCGTTTCGTCGTGCGAGAAGTCCAGGTCCAAGTCGAGTTCTGTCGATGAAAATTCTAGTGTGGGCTCCAGCTTAGGCGCGCCGCCGTCTGCGTCAAGCGGCGTACCCGAATCGAATTCGGCCGGATGAGTCGGTTCACTGACCTTGCCAAAGGGTTGTCCACCCGGCAAATAAAGGGCGTTGTCGGGGTCCAGCGCCAGGCCTTTGTCGCATACCTGCTCCCAATCTGTGCCGGCGCCATTGGTCAAGTTGAAAGCCAACGTGGCGACACCCTCAAAGGCTTTTGCATCGCGTCGTTTGGCGTAAATTTCGAGCAATTTTTGATGAATCGCCAGACGGTTCGGGTTACTGCGCAGCGCGTCTTTCAGGATTTCTTCCGCCTGCAAGTCCCGGCCATAGGCCATGTAAACGTCTGCCTCTGCCACAGGATCAACATCGTCGATCGCATCAAGTTGACTGGGCGAGTAAACCATGGAGGACCCGGTCGCCGGATTGTCATTTGTGTCCACGTTTTGGCCGCCGCTGGCTCCAAAAAAGGACTCCGGCTGCATACCGCTGTCGGAGAACGCACTGTCAAGGGCTGCGGCTTTTTTGCGTTGTCGAGCCTTGTAAAAACCTGCACCTGCCAGCAACGCGATCAGCGCTGCAGCGCCAGCGGGTAGCAGGGGATTTTCGAGCAGTTCATCCACAAAACCGGGCTCAGCCGCAGGCTTTGGTTGCTCGGTGGGCACGGAAGCTGACCTCATGGGAGCCGAAGCCGCAGGCATTGAGGCAGCGGCCATAGCAGCTGGGGCGCTGACAGCTGGCGTTGCCGGTACCGAGGCCGCAGAAGTTGGCTCGGTTGCCGAGGCGGCAGAAGCTGGTGGCGTTGCCGAAGCCACAACGGCTGGAGCCGCTGGCAGGGTGATAGGCGGTGCGGGTAAGGCGGGAGATGCGGGCAAGGCCGGTTGAGCCGCTGAACTTGCGGGCGTCGACAACGGTGCAGACTTGCTGCCTGAGGCCACAGCGAGTTTGGCCAGGTCTTGAATGTTTTTTTCAAGCTCTGCAGTCCGGTTGCTTGCTTCCTTGGTGTTGCGGGCCTGCGCCAACTGGTCTTCTGCCGACTTGCCAGTGACTGCACCTTTTGACAGGGTCAATTTGTCAGGGGCTGGTGCAGTGGGTTTTTTGTCCTCAACGCTGGCCTGCACTTTGCCAACGGCGGTTCGGCTGGCAGCCACCACTGTGGTGGCTGGCGCGTTGCTGGCCAGTTGCCGACGGAACGCATTGAAGTCGCGGCTTTGCGCAACGATGGTCTGGCTGGCTTGGTCGGCGGGTGTGGCATTGGCCTGCTCTTGTGTTGGCAGCGTGACAATAGCACCCGCCTTGATGCGGTTGACGTTGTCACCCATGAACGCATCAGGGTTGGCCCGCAGCATGGCGAGCAGCATCTGGTCAAGCGACACGCTGACGGGTTTGTTGATGGCCGCAAGGCGACTGGCCGTGTCGCCCGCTTTGACTTTCAGTTGTTGTGAACTGACCTGTTCAGGCTGTGGTGCTGGCTTTTCTGAAGGTTGTGCTTTGTTGACGGGCGCGGTGGGCGCTGGTTTTGGCGCAAGTGTCGGGCGTGGTGGTAACTGGCTGTCTCGGGCAGGGGTGGGTACACCTGGCACGGCAGGCCGTGTCTCCAGCGCGGCAGGTAATTGGCTTGCCGCCGGTGGTGCTGCGGAAGGAGTGCGCAGGCTGGGCGGGTCAAACAACAAGGTGTAGTCCCGCACGATGCGCCCAGTATTCCAACTGGCCTCCAGAATCATGTCAACAAAGGGGTCATTGATGACCCGCTCGGAACTGAGCCTCAGGAACGCTCGGCCATTCTCGCGGCGTTGTAGGGTTGCCTGCAGATTTGTCATGGCGGCGTTGTAGTCAAGTCCCGCTGTCCGGAATGCCTCTGGGGGTGCCGCCTTCGCCTTCAGCGTGGCAGCTTCTTCGGCATTAATGTCCAAAATCTCGATTTCCGCCCTCAGTGGTTCGCCCAAAGCAGACTGAACGCTGATGCGACCCAGCGACAAGGCACTTGCGGATGTTCCCCATAAGCCCATAAGCACGGCTACTGCCACGGCTGTGAGCTGCCATCGATGAGATTTAGCAATCAATTGGTCGACTCCGGTTTTGCTGCCGATTGAGAACCCGGGGTGGTGGGTGCCATTGGCCTGTATCCTGAAACAATGAAAAGTACCATAGCATCAAAGTCTTGGCAAGACAAGTTAAGACAGCGTGTGAACTTGCCTTAGTTTCTTCGATTCCTGTTGATACGGATTCTATGTTGTGGAGCGACTACGGCCTGTTGCCCCACTGGTTTGGGGCATGTCAGGCCGCGTGAAGACGGGTATCGAGCTTAGGCGGCCAACAAAATCCGCAGCATACGGCGCAGTGGCTCTGCGGCACCCCACAACAATTGGTCGCCAATGGTGAACGCGCCCACATAGTCAGGACCCATGGCCAGTTTGCGAATTCGACCCACGGGAATAGTCATGGTGCCTGTCACTGCTACCGGGGTCAGGTCCTTGATGGTGGCCTCACGGGTGTTGGGCACCACTTTGACCCATGAGTTGTCCGCCGCAATCATGGCCTCAATGTCGGCCACCGGCACGTCTTTTTTTAGTTTGAAGGTCAGAGCCTGGCTGTGGCAGCGCATGGCACCCACGCGCACGCAGAAACCATCGACTGGAATGGCTGCTGAATTAAAGCCATCGCCCATGCCGAGGATTTTGTTGGTTTCGGCCATGCCTTTCCATTCTTCTTTGCTCATGCCGTTGCCCAGGTCTTTGTCGATCCAGGGAATCAGCGAGCCGCCTAGGGGTACACCAAAATTGGCAGTTTCAGCGGAGGTCAAGGAGCGTTGCTTGGCGATGACCTTGCGGTCAATTTCCAGAATCGCGCTCTTGGGGTCATCCAGCAGGGATTTCACTTCCGCATTCAGGGTGCCGTATTGGGTCAGCAGTTCACGCATGTGCTGCGCACCGCCACCACTGGCGGCCTGGTAGGTTTGGGTGCTCATCCACTCGACCAGTCCCGCCTTGTACAGCGCGCCCACGCCCATCAGCATGCAGCTCACCGTGCAATTGCCGCCTACCCAGTTTTTACCCCCTTTGGCCAGCGCACTCTGAATAACCGGCATGTTGACCGGGTCAAGGATGATGACAGCATCCTTTTCCATGCGCAAGGTGGATGCCGCGTCAATCCAGTGGCCAGTCCAGCCAGCGGCACGCAACTTGGGGAAAACTTCCGTGGTGTAGTCGCCGCCCTGAGCGCTGATGATGATGTCGCAGCGTTTGAGCGCCTCAATGTTGAAGGCATCCTGCAGTGTGGTTTCGTTCTTTGCCAATGAGGGGGCATGACCACCGGCATTGGAAGTGGAAAAAAACAGGGGCTCAATCAGGTCGAAATCACCCTCTGCCTGCATGCGGTCGATCAGGACCGAGCCCACCATGCCGCGCCAACCTACCAAACCAACTAAGTTATTGATTTTCATGACAAAAGATCCTTCAGAATGTTAAAAGTGAGGCGCTGGATCACAGGGCCTTGACGACCGCGTTGCCCATTTCCAGGGTTGAGACCCGTGTGGTGCCTTCACTGTAAATGTCCACCGTGCGAAGCCCTTGTTGCAGCACAGACTGCACAGCGGCTTCAATGCGCTGCGCGGCGGCTTCCTGGTTCAGGCTAAAGCGCAACATCATGGCGGCACTCAAAATGGTGGCCAAGGGGTTGGCAATGCCTTTGCCAGCGATGTCGGGTGCGCTGCCGTGGCTGGGTTCGTACAGGCCCTGGTTACTTGAATTCAGACTGGCCGAGGGCAGCATGCCGATGGAGCCGGTCAGCATGGAGGCTTCGTCCGAGAGGATGTCGCCGAACATGTTGCCCGTCACGATCACGTCAAATTTTTTGGGTGCCTTGACCAGTTGCATGGCGGCGTTGTCCACGTACATGTGGTCAAGCGCCACGTCAGGGTATTGCTTGCCAATTTCCGAAACCACCTCTTTCCAAAATTGGAAGGTTTCCAGCACATTGGCCTTGTCCACGCTGGTCACCCGTTTGCTGCGTTTGCGGGCGGCTTGAAAGGCCACGTGGGCGATTCGCTCAATTTCTGGGCGGCTGTAACGCATGGTGTCAAAGGCTTCTTCGGCGCCTGGGAAATGCCCATCGGTTGCCACGCGGCGACCACGTGGCTGGCCAAAGTAGATGTCACCGGTCAATTCACG
The DNA here is from genome assembly GCA_044344025.1 of Rhodoferax sp. Lineage (GTDB taxonomy): Bacteria > Pseudomonadota > Gammaproteobacteria > Burkholderiales > Burkholderiaceae_C > Rhodoferax. Next base: position 163 of record JBIJDQ010000182.1, on the reverse strand, counting down.
GATGATCAAAATGTCCAAGCCCGCTATCAACTCGGGCTTGAGACTGGACGCGTCAACCAGTTGCTCGTAACAAATGGCAGGCCTAAAGTTGGCGAACAGGCCCAAATTCTTGCGCAGGCCCAAAATGGCCTGTTCTGGTCGCAAGGGGCGGTCCAGCGTGTCG
>JBIJDQ010000181.1:0-5372 GCA_044344025.1 Rhodoferax sp. | reverse complement strand
GGGTCCATCGGCCACAAAACGGGCCAACACCTCACGCGCAACCTGCAAGGCCTGATCTGCCTGGTCGGGGCGGGTTTGCAGGCCTAAGGTGAACGCACCGGCATGCAGTGCAGGTGAAAAATAGCTGCTGACGCTGTAGCTCAAGCCCCTTTTTTCGCGCACCTCGTGGGTCAGTCGCGACACAAAACCGCCGCCGCCCAGGATGTAATTACCCACCGTGAGTGCGAAGAAATCCGGGTCATCGCGCTTGAAGCCGGGTTGCCCCATCAGCACGTGGGCTTGCGCAGACTCAAAGGCAATGCGCTGCTCACTGGCCTGAGCCAGTGGCTGCACCTCGGCCACCGCCGGTAGCGCCGCACAGTGTGGTGAAAGAAGGCTCACAGCGCTGCTTGCGGGGGTGTCCGTCGATCTGTCTGGTAACCCCGTAGGGGTTGGCAGGCGACTCAGCAGCTGCGTAACCAGCACGTCGGCCTGGGTCCGGTTCAAAGCCCCAACAACCGTCACCTTGGCCCGGCAGGCCCTCATCAACTGGTTGTGCAACGCGGCCATGTGAGAGACATCAATGCGCGCCAAAGAGGCCTCAGACATCTCATACCCGTAGGGATGGTCGCCATACACCGCTTGCGAAAAAGCACGCCCGGCCAGGGTCGCCGGGCGGGTGTTGGACTCTCGCACCGAGGCTTGCAAGGCATCGCGCTCACGCTGCCAGACATCGGCTGGGAAAGCGGGTTGCGCCATTTGGCGTGCCGCCAGCTGAACCACCTGAGGCAACAAATCCGGGTACGTGAGTGAGCGCAATGAAAAACTCATGCGGTCCTGGGTGGCGTGGGCACCAAAACTGGCCCCCAAATCTGCCCAGACTTCGCCCAGTGCGTTTTCGTCCATGGCGGGCTCAGCTGACGACTGCCCGGTGCGCACCCCTTTGGACAGCATGGCTGCTGTCACACTGGCCAAGCCGGCCTGGTCGGCCGGGTCACGGCGGCTTCCCGCGTCAAAGTCAAGCTGCACGTCCACCATCGGAATGGCCTTGCTTTGCACCAGATAGACCTGGGCACCGCTGGCTTGGGTCCAATGCTCGACGGGAATGCCTGCAAACGCAGAATTTATGACGAATAGGCCCGTAGTGCACACGCACAGGGCGTGAGTAGCTATATTTTTTATAGTGAACATGTTTTCTCTCTTTGACCCGTTCAGTGCCTACCCGCTGCCACCGGCAGACGTGGCTTGCGGTTTCTGTCCAAGGGTTGGGGCATTAGGTGAGCCACGGTGAGTGCATCGTCACCAAAATAGCGTTGGGCCACGGCCTGCACCTGCTCGGCGGTCACGGCGCGCAATTGTGCAATCAGCTGCGCGCCCGCATCTACCGTCAGGCCCTGCGCCCACTGGGTGCCCAGCTCACGCGCCTGGTTAAAGAGAGAGTCCAGCTTGTACACCTCACCGGCCACCCATTGGGTCTTGACGCGGGACAGCTCGGCCGGGGTAATGCCCTCACTTGCCACGCGGGCCACCTGGGCACGCAGGGCATCTTCCACTTGTTGCGGTGTCTTGCCCGGCGCAGGCACGCCCACCAGCATGAACAGCTGCGGCCCACGCCCCCAAAGGCCGTTGTAGGCACCCGCGCTGTCGGCCATGCGATCCGCACCTTGGGTCAGGGTGCGCTCCAGGCGCGCGCCACTGTAGCCGTCCAACACCGCCGCTAGTACCGTAAGCGCCAACGCATCGGCATCGTCTTTGGCATCGGGCTGCAGTTGCAGGCTCGGCACCTTGAACGCCAGGGTGACATTGGCTTGCTCGGCTGGGGCCTTGAACGCCAGGCGCTTCATGCCCATCTGTAGGGGCTCCTGCCTGGGTTTGCGCTCAGGCACGGCCCGCGCCGGCAAGCTGCCATAGTATTTTTCAGCCCAATTTTTTACCTGCGCCACATCAACATCACCCGCGACCACCACGGCGGCATTGGCGGGCACGTACCAGCGCTGGTAAAAGCTGCGGGCATCGGCAGGGCTCAAGGCGTCCAGGTCACTCATCCAGCCCACAATCGGGCGACGGTAAGGTGAGGCCACAAACACCGCTGCATTAAGCGCTTCATTCATCAATGCACGGGGGTTGTCGTCGGTGCGCATACGGCGCTCCTCCTTGACCACTTCCAGCTCTTTCTTAAAGTCTTCGTCAGTCCACTGGTTGTGGGCAAAGCGGTCTGATTCGAGCCTCATCACGTCTTCAAGCCTGTTCGAAGGAATTTGTTGGTAATACCCGGTGTAGTCGCGGCTGGTGAAGGCATTTTCCCGTCCGCCCAAGGCCGCCACACGGCGCGAAAACTCACCGGCAGGTACCGTGGTGGTGCCCTTGAACATCATGTGCTCCAGCACATGGGCCACGCCCGACGTGCCGTCCACCTCGTCCATGGCGCCCACTCGCACCCACACCATGTGCACCGCAGTGGGGGCACGCGGGTCGGGCTTGACAATCAAGGTCATGCCATTGGGCAGGGTGAACTGTTGGGCTTGGGCAGTTACGGGCTCGGGGGCCGGTGGGCTGGTCGCGGCACCCGCCGCCGAGGCGAGCGACAACAGACAAACCGCAAACCAGCGGGGCATAGACAAGGTCATCGAGAGTGTGTCGTTGTGTTTCATAGAATGCAGTGATACCACGAACCCACAAAATGTTCAGCTTTTTCAAAAAAAAGACCCCCATACCGGCTCCGGGCGATGCCATCCCGGTCACACCATCTGGCACTGCGCCTGAGTCTGCACCACCAACGGTAGCCGTACCGCCCCCTGTGTCAGACAACCCGTCACCCCTTGTGATGGCGGACACACTGGCCGCACACCCGGTCACGCAGTGCCCACCCCCGCCAACTGCGCCCCTCCCCCCTCCTGTAGGTACAGAAGCTGGCGCTTTGGGGCAGGCAGCACCCCGCAAAACCTGGCTGGACAAACTCAAGGCGGGCTTGCGCAAAACCGGGGCCAGCATTGCCACGGTATTCACCGGCACCCAAATTGACGATGCGCTCTACGAAGACCTGGAAACCGCCCTGCTGATGGCCGATACCGGGGTCAAGGCCACCGAGCACCTGCTGCAAGACCTCAAGCGCCGCGTGAAGGAAACCAAAACCACCGACCCCATCGCCGTCAAGGGCCTTCTGGTGGAGTCACTCACCGCCCTGCTCTACCCTTTGCAAAAATCGTTGGTGATTGGTCGCTTCAAACCCACCGTGGTGATGGTCGCCGGCGTCAATGGTGCGGGTAAAACCACGTCCATTGGCAAGCTGACCCGGCACCTCGCGGCCTCCAATACCAGCGTGTTGCTGGCCGCCGCCGACACCTTCAGGGCGGCAGCGCGGGAACAGCTTGGTGTGTGGGCAGACCGCACCTCGGTGGACATCATTAGCCAAGACGGTGGCGACCCGGCGGCCGTGGCGTTTGATGCGGTCAGCGCGGGCAAGGCTCGGGGCCGCGACGTGGTGCTGGTGGACACCGCCGGACGCCTACCGACGCAACTGCACCTGATGGCAGAGCTGAAAAAAATCAAACGGGTGATTCAAAAAACCGGCTCAGCTGAGAACGACGCGTCGAGCGATTTGCCACCGCACGAGGTGCTGCTGGTCATTGATGGCAACACCGGGCAAAACGCACTCACCCAAGTCAAGGCCTTTGACGATGCGCTGGGCTTGACCGGGCTGATCGTGACCAAACTCGATGGCACAGCCAAAGGCGGCGTGCTGGCAGCCATTGCGCGTGAGCGACCGATCCCGGTGTACTTCATTGGGGTAGGCGAAAAACTGGAAGACCTTGAGACGTTCAATGCACGGGAATTTGCCCAGGCCTTGCTGGCCTGAGCGCAGAAATCCGCAGCGTTTGTAATATAAGCCGCGCTGCATCGACCAAAGTTCAGTGTTCTTTCTTCCCCTTTTTGACTTGCACCATGCCAAACCTTTGCCTGCTTTCCCGCCGCCACACCTTGACCGTGCTGGGTGTCGCCCTGGCTGGACCTGCCCTGATGCCAACCGCTTTGGCACAGACCAAGCCCCAGTGGGCAGAAATTGAACGCCAGGCACGGGGTCAAACCGTGTACTTCAACGCCTGGGCGGGCAGCCAAAACATCAATACCTACCTTAAATGGGCTGGTGCAGAGGTGTTGCGCCGTTACGGAGTGACGCTGGTTCACGTCAAAATCACTGACACTGCCGATGTGGTCAAACGGGTACGCAGCGAGAAAGCCGCTGGAAAACTCAAAGATGGCACGGTTGACCTGGTCTGGCTCAACGGCGAAAACTTTCTGGCCCTGAAGCGTGAAAAGCTTTTGTTTGGCCCTTTTGCGACACAGTTGCCCAACTTTGCCTATGTGGATGTGCAGGGTAAACCCACCACGGTGCTGGATTTTTCTGAATCCACCGATGGGCTGGAAGCCCCCTGGGGCATGGCGCAACTGACATTTTTTGCCGACCGAAAACAAGTGCAAAAGCCACCTGCCAACATGCCTGACTTGCTGGCTTTTTCCAAGACACACCCTGGGCGCGTGACCTACCCGCGCCTGCCCGACTTTCATGGCACCACCTTTGTCAAACAGGCCCTGCTTGAAACCGCACCCAACCGACAAACCATTTACCAACCCTACAGCCCGGAGGCCTTCGCCAAAGCCACTGCGCCGCTGTGGGTCTATCTGGATGCACTGCACCCCCACCTGTGGCGCTCAGGCAAGCAATTTGCGCAAAACGCAGGTGCTATGCGTCAAATGATGGCCGATGGCGAACTGCTGCTGGCGCTCACCTTCAACCCCAACGAAGCTGCCAATGAAATCGCTGCTGGTCGTCTACCTACTAGCGTTTACAGCTATCAATTTGAAAGCGGCACAATTGGCAATACGCATTTTCTGGCGATCCCCTTCAACGCCCGGGCATCGGCGGGCGCACAGGTGCTGTCCAATTTTTTACTTGGACCCGAAGCGCAGGCGCACAAGGCTGACATTGCCGTGTGGGGCGACCCCACCGTGTTGGCATTGGACAAGTTGACGGCAACCGAGCGAGCCCGTTTTGGTGCCAAGGTCGTGCCAGGGCAAGTAGAAAACCCCAAGCCCACCCTACCAGAGCCGCACGGCAGCTGGGTTGATCCAGTTGAAAAAGAATGGTTGCGCCGCTACGGCCAATGAGTACCCGCTGATTTTTGCCTCTGGTGAGCGGCAAGCCGTGGCTTGTTGAGGCGTTTATTGACCCCCCTTTTGAGATTTTTATGACCACTTTGCTTGCCACTGTCGAGATCGAGACGGCCTCCCAACCCAGCGCTGCGGTGATCTGGCTACACGGCCTGGGTGCCGACGGCAATGATTTTGCCGGCTTGGTGCCCGAACTCGATTTGGAGGCCTGCCCTGCCATTCGC
>JBIJDQ010000180.1:0-5381 GCA_044344025.1 Rhodoferax sp. | reverse complement strand
ACCCAGGCGCATGGCACCCGCCAAACGGGCACTGCCTTTAAGCGTGTGCAACACACGCAGCGCTTCCTGACGAGCACTCAAATTGTCGGGACGGGCCACCCACTGACGTAGCGCAGCGCTAAGTTGCGGCAGAAGTTCAAGTGCTTCTTCTTCAAAAATCGGAAACAGGTCAACATCAAGCACATCGTGCGCTTCAATGTCGTCGTCAAGTAAGTCAACAAAGCGGGAGACAGCGGCTTCCTGAACCGCGACGGGCTCTGGCTCTGGCTCTGGCTCTGGAACCGACTCAGGTTCGATCTCCTGATCTGACTCGATCTCCTGTGCTGCGGCTGATGCCGATGGGTCGATAACCGCCACTTCGCTGACAGCGGTTGACTCCTCTTGAGCAAACAGGAAGGCGAACTCGTCCTCCGATACCGCCACGTCTTCTGCCCAGTCGACCGCCGTCTCAACTGACTCGGACAACTCAGTTTCCAGCAATGCTTTCAGGGCTGGCAAATGCGCTGGATCTGGCTGCTTCAGGAAACCCGCCGCAAACTGGTGCAGCAAACGTCGAATGTCTTCGGCCACCTCAATGAACAAACGCGCGTGCGCCACCAAACCGGTACCTGCCAATTGCACATGGGCCAGCGCGTGCTCGGTGGCACGTGCCAACTCCGACAAAGCCATGAAGCCCACTGTGGCAGAACTCCCGGCCAGCGAGTGCGCCAGCGATACAGTGCTGTCCTGCAAGGGCCGGTCCAACTCCAGCGACCATTCGGTCAGCTCGGTTAACAAGCGGCGTGACCATTCATCAGCCTCATTGAGGTAGACGTTGTACAAGGCGATGCCAATGCGCAGGTCACCAATCATGCGAACCTGCTCATCTGGCTCTAGCTCGGTAGAGGTTTCAGCTTCGGCGATTGAAGGCGCCACCAACTCAAGGTCTGTCGCTGGCACCGATGCCGCCAAGGCCTGATCCAGAGCGAGCATTGACGCATCGAGCGGTGCCAACAGACTGTCCAGATCGGTCAGTTCAAGATCGATCTCCACCTCCGGTGGGGGTGACTCCAACTGGGGTTCAACGGGTAGCGGTGAGGCAGGAGCATCAGCAAACTCGTCACCAAATGAAAAATCAAGCAGGTCACCCAAAGCCGGTTCTTCGTCTATCGCAACTGGTTCGGCATCTTCTGTCTGAGCTGGTGATTCAGGCAAAAGATTGGCGTTTTCTGCACCTGAAAGGCTGGGCAAGGGCAGCTGCTCTTCAAATTCGACCATTTGGGTCGCCTTGAAATCCGCCACACGGGAAAACTCGGGGTACGCAGATTCTGGCTCTGGCTCTGGCTCTGGCTCTGGCTCTGGCTCTGGCTCTGGCTCTGGCTCTGGCTCTGGCTCTGGCTCTGCGTAGGCAACCTGGACAACGGCCTCCCCGTCTGGCACAACCGCCAGCGTGCTGGCCTCTGGGAGCACTTGCTTGCTCGGCAACACCAATTCGGTCCCAGTATTCTCCAGACGCAGCTGATCCGCCGCTTGGCGAAAGGGCTGGGCACTCCAGTGCGCAGCCTCGTCCGTGGCGATGTCTTCCACCCACTGGCCAAACGCGGACATAGCTTGGTCGGCAAGTCGGGTCAGCGTCACACCGGCGGGTTTTTGTTGCGGCAACCAGGCATTGAGCAGTTGCTCCATCGCCCAGGCGGCTTCACCAAACTCGTCCAGGCCCACCATGCGCGAACTGCCCTTGAGCGTGTGAAAGGCACGCCGCAGCACCGTCTGCTGCTCAAAGTCGGTGCTGTTGGTTTGCAACGCAGCCACCGCTGCCAAGCCACTGGCCACCACCTCACGTGCCTCATCCAGAAAAATATCGCGCAGTTCGGCATCATCGTCGTCGTCGCCAGACAACAGGGGCGCAGGCGAAATGGCCACCTGATCAACTGCGATAGCGGGCGATTGCAACAAGGAAGTCTCAGCCGAACCCTCGGGCACCTCATCAGCAGATGGCAAACTCAAGGCCCGTGCCTCAACCTGCGTCAGCACCACGGTGGCCTGGTCAATTGGAAAGTCCGGTAACACAACATCCGTAAGCGGTGCAGGTGGCTGGTCGGTGGTTTTTTGTCGCCCCATCAAGGAGCGAAATTCACCCAGACTTTCGTCATACATGAACAGTTTTTTGGCTAACTCGCGCTGGTAACTGAGCATGTCAATTAAAAAGCCCAAGGCACCCAGGCTGTTGCCGAGTTTCTCGAAAATGCCCACCTGAGCCGACGACACATCAATATCGTCCACCAGGCATTGCGCCACGCTGTCACGCATGCGAAGTGAGGCCAACGCCGCCTGTTCCAGGCCCAGAACCGAAAAGACCCCCCGCATCTGCGCCAGCTTGCCAGGCACTTCTTGCAAGGGCAGCTTGTCGTCCGGGTGACGAAAAAATGCGTCGAGCGAGGTCTCAACCTCGCCGAGCGTCGACCGCAATTCGTCGACCACGCTGCCCATGATCTGACGGTCACTGACGCGTCGGTAAAGCTCCTCCATCCAGCCATCCAAAGGCTGGGACTGTCCACCCGCGATGACATGGTCCAAGCGCTGCGCCAAAAGCTGACTGCGCTCACTCATTACCGCATTGGAAGGGTCAAGGTCGTCGTAAACGGCCTCTAAGTAAAGCACAGCGGTCGCAACTTCCATGGCCAGCGCCGGCTCGGGTGCCATGCCACTGCGCGCAACCAAATCAAGGGCACGCGTCAAAGCTTGCGCCAGTCCACGGCTGTCGGGGTGCAGTTTCACAATGGAATCACTGACCAGACTGAACTGGTCCACAGCAGCCTTGATGCGGTGGGTATCCCCGCCTGACAAAGACGACCAGATTTCCGTGGCAGCTGCGATGCGCTTGCGCGCCTGTGCCAGGGCCGCTGGGTCAAAACGACCAAACTGCGGCTTGGCGTAATCCACCGGCACGACCTGCGACAAACCATAGACCTCCCGCACGGCCCGCAATGCGGGGGCCTTCTGTCCATCGAGTGGTACAGACTGGGCGCAAAAGAAGAGTAAATCCTGCACCAGTCGGTCTGAAATATCTGACTCACCCTTTGCCAACGTGCGGTACTGCAAAAGCACACGCGATGCCGCACGTTTGGTATAGACATCGGCAGCACACAGTCCAAGCGCAACCGCTTCAAAATAAGCTGCAGACAAGGCCCAGAACACACGCGCCGACACCCCAGCCTGACCAGCGGCGAATCCCCAGCAAATGTCCGCCATGGCCTGTGCCGACGGTGCATGGGCAGTCTTGACCACATTGAGCACATAACCATCTATGCGGGAACGCACCGCTGCGTCGTATCCAAGCGGCACCACTGAGATGGGTACCGGCACATCCAGCCAGCGCCAGGGGTAAGACCACAAATCGGCTGGGTGCACGCGGTCATCACCCACCAAATCCAGTACATCACGGTATTGCGGAAACAAAGCCACTGCCGACGATGCCTTGCCTTTGAGCAAGCCTTCCAGATAATCCGTCAGTGCAAAACTGGCGCGCTCCACCTTGAGTGCAGCCTCGTCGCTGCACACTTCTGGCCGTTGGACAAATTTTTGTGCCAACGCCTCCATAGCGCGCAACATCCGGGCGGGTGCTTCCAGACCGACCATTTCCAGCGCGCCCACCGCCTGGTGCAGTTGCTGACGGGCGATGCGCAACTGGCTGGCATCCAAAGCCGCCAAATCGGAGCCGCGTGACAACTCAGCGTCGCGAACAAACCGTTTGAGTGCCTTGGTGGCCCCATCCAACGACTTTCGCAACTCGTCCAGCACCCAGGCCAGGGGGCCCAGATCGGGCTCAGCCAAAGTGCTCTCACCAGGCAGGACAGCTTCAGGATGCATGAATCAGACCGTTCAGTACAAAGTTGGTGCCGGGCAAATCAGGCAATGCGGAACCGGGCCACGGACTGGCGGAGTTCCTCAGCCATTTTTGAGAGTTCGCGCACCTGCATGGCGGTGCTTCGCGTGCCCTCGCCGGTTTGCTCGGTCACCGCAAAAATGTGCTGAATATTGCCTGCCACCTCGTTGGCCAGATCCGCTTCACGGGAGGTGGAGCCAGAAATTTGCTCAATCAGTTCAGCCAGTCGACGTGACACCTGGTCGATCTCGGTGAGCGCCGTGCCGGCGTTGTCAGACAGTTTGGCCCCTTCAACCACCCCTTGTGTCGACCGCTCCATGGCGCCCACGGCATCTTGGGTATCGGTTTGAATGGCCTTCACCAGCGCTGCAATCTGGCGTGTGGCCTCCGCAGAACGCTCTGCCAACCGTTGCACCTCTTCTGCCACCACCGAGAAGCCGCGACCTGCATCACCCGCAGACGCAGCCTGAATGGCTGCATTCAGCGCCAGAACGTTGGTCTGTTCGGTAATGTCAGAGATCAACTCGGTAATTTCACCAATTTCCTGTGACGATTCGCCCAGGCGCTTGATGCGTTTGGAAGTCTCCTGAATTTGATCGCGAATCGAGTTCATGCCGCCAATGGCGTTTTGCACAGCCCGCAAACCCACCTCGGCAGCTTGCAGGGATTGACGCGCCACGTCGGCAGATTCCTGCGCTTGCAGCGACACCTGGTTAATGCGTGCCGCCATGTCCACCACAGAGCGGCCGGTTTCACGAATCTCGTGCAACTGCTCGTTGGATGCAGCCAGCAACTCGGTGGAGGTAATGTCCACCTCGGCAGTGGTTTGGGCCACCTTGCCCGCCGTGCGTTGCACGTTGCCAACCAGCAAACGCAACTCCTCCACGGTGTAGTTCACTGAGTCGGCAATGGCACCCGTAATGTCTTCGGTCACGGTGGCTTCCTGCGTCAAATCACCTTCAGCCACGGTTTGCAGTTCATTCATCAGACGCAAAATGGCGGCCTGATTGGCATCATTGACCCGCTTGGCTTCTTTTTCCTGGTGCTGCGCTTGTTGCTGCTGCACCTCAGCCGCCACTTGACGCTGGCGACTGTCTTGCAATTGCACAAAAGACAAACCACCGGCACTCACAAGAGCCAAAATGGCGGCCACCAACAGCGTCAACAAAGCAGCACCTCCCAAGCCGGTTTGCGCTGACAGCGCCGTTTGAAGCTCTTCCAGATCTTTGCGCAACACCTCGCTGTCGTTCAAGATCGACACCTGCGCCTCGCGCGCCGACACCAGGCCCTGCAAGTTGCCCAAAATTGCACCCGCCTGGATGCGCGTTTCTTCATAAAGCTTGATCAGTGCGGCCAGTTGCTCGCGAGTTTGCGGATCAGTGGAGGCGCTCAGGCGCAGTTCTGGGCTTCCATCAAGCATGCCGGTGGCAATTTCCTTGAACGAGTTCAAGTCCTTGCCAAGTAAAAACACCGCCTCGGGGCTCACCCCCTCCATGGTCAGGAACTCGTTGGACGA
>JBIJDQ010000179.1:0-5409 GCA_044344025.1 Rhodoferax sp. | reverse complement strand
CTGGGGGCCTGTAGCGACCGCGTCAAAGACACCCATCCCCAACAACTGGTCACCAAACGGGTCGATGTCTTCAAACAATTCACCAAAGCACTGGAGCCTATGGGTCTGGTGGCGCGTGAGCGGCAAAGTTACGTCAAGGCCGATTTCGTGGCCCAAGCGCAAGCCCTGCAAACCCTGTCAACCCAGCCTTGGCCGTATTTCACGGCTGATGGCAACTACCCGCCAACCCGTGCCAAGCCCGAGGTCTGGAGCAAGGCGGCCGAATTCAAGAAAGCCCAGGACACTTACCTGGCAGAGGTTGACCAGTTGGTCAAGGTCGCGGGTAGTGCCGACATGCCTATCATTCTGGCCAGCGTGGATGCGGTACAAAAAAGCTGCAAAAGCTGCCACGACCAGTTTCGCAATGACACACCGGGTGCAAAGTAAACCCAGATAGCTATACTATTTATAGCTACAAATGCTTATCCAACAAGCACTGCAGCCCTATTTCTTATCAAATCCAAGCCACCGGGCAGCAAACTCATCTGCGCTGACCGGTTTGCCAAACAAATACCCTTGCCCCAGCTCACAGCCCAGGGCTGCCAGCTGTTCGTTCTGGATGGCCACCTCAATACCTTCGGCCACCAGGGTGTGGCCCAGGTTGTGCGCCATGTCCACGATGGTGCGCACCAGCACGGCATCGTTGTCATTGGTCAGCATGCCACTGACAAAACTCATGTCGATTTTGATCACTGAAACCGGCAGCTGGCGCAGGTAAGCCAGGCTGGAATAGCCAGTGCCAAAGTCGTCAATCGACACCGACACACCCAGGTCACGCAACTCGCCCAGACGCGCCAGTTGCTCTGGCGTGTGTTGCAGCAAGGTGTCTTCGGTGATTTCCAGCTCAAGTGCGCTGGCACTGACACCATGCGTGTGCAGCATGGCCTTGAGCTCTGCCAGCATGTCGGGGCGCTGCAAATCAGCCACATTCTGGTTCACTGCCAGGCGCCAAGGGGCACGCCACAGGCCAGCGGCGACCCAGCACCCCACTTGGCGCAAGGCCTCGTTCATCACCCATTGGTCAATCGCCACCAGCAAGCCACACTTTTCAGCCAGCCCGATGAACTCACCCGGCAACACCAGCCCGTTGCCGGGGCGCTGCCAACGCACCAAGGCCTCGGCACCCATCAGCGCGCCGTCGCTCAATCGGCACTGTGGCTGAAAATGAATTCGCAATTGGCCCTGTTCGATCGCCTCGGCCAGATCAGCCTGAAGGGCAAACGTCTGGTCGTTTTTTTGGCTCATTTGGGGAACGTAAGCGGTCATGCGATTGCGCCCGTCAATCTTGGCCGCGTACATGGCCAGGTCGGCATTGCGCAGCAGCAAGTCCGGAGTGTCACCATCTTGCGGAAACACCGACAGCCCGACACTGGCCATCGGGCGGTAAGACAGGGTTTGCTCCAGCTGCATGGGCTCACGCAAGCGCGCCAGCAAATTGGCGGCAACCGCCTGCGCACCCTCTGCATGCGTGTCGGGCAGCAGTACTACAAATTCATCACCCCCAATACGCGCTACCGTGTCTTCCTGTCGCACACCTTCCTGCAGGCGTTTTGACACCTCGCGCAGCAGCATGTCACCAATCTGGTGGCCCAGGGTGTCATTGACCTCCTTGAATCGGTCCAGGTCGACAAACAGCAGGGCAAAGGACTTGTTGTGCCGGGTTGACGAGGCCATCAGCTGGGTGATGCGGTCATTAAAAAGCGACCGGTTGGGCAGACCGGTCAGGTCGTCATAAGAGGCCTGGTGGGCCAGCGCCAGCTTGGCGTCGTGCAACTGGGTCACATCGGTTTGCACAGCGATGTAGTGCAGCACCCGGCCATTTGCATCACACACCGCATTGATGGTGCTCCAGATGGTGTAGTAGCTGCCGTCCAACCGGCGGTTGCTGATCTCACCCGACCACTGACCCTGCGCGGCCAAGTCCTGCCACATGGCGGTGTAAAACGGCTTGTCTTGCCGCCCGGACTTGAGAATGTTGGTTTTTCGGCCCAGCACCCCATCGCTTGGGAAACCGGTTTGCCGGGTAAACGCCGGGTTGACCCGCACGATGCGGGTGTCCGGGTCGGTAATGATGATGGCATCTGTAGCGCTCATGAACACGGTTTCACTCAGCAGCGTCTGGCGCTGCTGGTCTTTCAGGGCAGTGATGTCAGTGGAGATACCGCCCACGCCGTACACGCGTCCAGCCAAGTCATGCAGCGGAAACTTGCGGGTTAAAAAGTCAAGCCTGCCGCGTGGCGGTGCCAAGTGCACCTGCTCTTCGAGGGTCATCGCCTGGCCGCTTTGCAACACCTTTTGGTCTGCCTCGTTGTGCAAAATGGCATCGCGCAGCGGTAAAAACTTGTCACGCGGTTGCTGCTGCACATCCTCACGAGTCCGGCCAAGAAAATCCAGCAAGGGCTGGTTGGCGAGTAAAAATTTACCCTGTGGGTCCACTGCGAAGATGAAGCTGTCGCTCGAATCCAGCAGCTGCGAATAAAACCGCTGGTCTTGCTGGCGGGCCACCTCGGCCGTGCGGTCCACCAACAGCAACAGCGCCCGGCGGTCAAGCTTGTAGTCCATCGACAAGCCCATCAGGTGCAAGTCAAACACCCCACTTTGAGGGCCGGACTCGCCCAATCCCACATGCGCCAACACCTGGGTCTGGCCAGACGCGATGTCACGCAAGGCCACGTGAAGGCGGTTGCGGTCTTGCGGCTTTAGCTTTTGCCACAAACGGGTGTCCTGGCTGACAAAACGTTTGCGCGGACCAAGCAGGGCCTCCGCCTGGGTGTTGCAATCGTCCACCGCGCCTTTGTCATCCACCACCAGGGCCGCCAGGGGCATCTGGGCAAACAGGGTCTGGTAGCGTTTGCGCGCCAGTTCGGCCTCTTGCTGAGCATCACGCAACTCTTCGTTTTGCAGCTCCAGTTCCACCTGGTAAATGCGCAGTTCTTCCAGCAGCTTGGTGGTTTGCAAGGTGTCGGACTGGCCATCAGACTGGTCTTTGTCGGCTTGCGCCAACACCTGTTGCGCACGCTCTTTGAGCCGTTGCAGGCGCTGCGTTTTTAGGTGCGTGGCTTCTTCTGGCAGGTTCATGCTCGTCCCATGGTGCTGAGCTGGCGCCACTCGGTGACATTAACGTGGCTGACCACGGCACCGGGTTGCCCGCCGCCCACAGCGGACACGTGCATGACAAACCAGCGTTCTTCGGTGAGTGAATGGCAAGGGTACTTCAGCGAATATTGGGGGCGGCGCCCCTCCAGCACCTCGCGCACACCACGCTGGGCACTCAAGGCCGTTGCGTCGGAGGCATCACCGAGTTCTTTGCAGACCTCCAGGTAATTCACACCGGGGCCGGAATGGGCCATCAATGGGTCGCCGTTGCTTTCTGCAAATTTTCGCCAGGCGGCGTTGACCAGCGTGATGACACCCGCGCTGTTGAGCACCGCAATATGCTCGGAAAGAGAGTCAATGATCAGCTGCAGCCGCGATGCCTGGTGCAGCGCCGTCACGTCCATGAAGGTGATCACCGCGCCCTTGACATTGGAGGAGGGCACGCTGTAGGGCAGCATGCGTACAAAATAGTGCAGGCCATTGATGCCGCGCACTTCCTTCTCGATCTTGTTGCCATCCTTGAGGGTGTGGCCCAAGTCTGAAATCAGCTCGGGGTAGATCAAGGTGTGGGCCAGGTCGTCCAGCGGGCGGCCCAGGTCGGTGTCGCGCAGCTTGAAGATGTGGGTGGCATCGGGGCTGAAGCGGGTCAGGTGCAGGTACTCATCGACAAACACGGTGCCTGCGGCCACGGCTTGGGCCATGTTGTCCAGGTCGGCGTTGAGGCGGTTCAGGATGTCAATTTTTTCCTGGTACTCGGCGTTCACCGTGTTCAGTTCTTCATTGACCGACTGCAGCTCTTCGTTGGAGCTTTGCAGCTCTTCGTTGGAACTCATCAACTCTTCGTTGGTGGACTGCAGTTCTTCATTGGAGGTCTCCAACTCTTCCACGGTGGCCTGCAAGCTTTCACGCGTGGCCATCAGTTCGCGCTCCAGCACCTCCATGCGCTCAGAGGTTTCGGAGTCCACATCCAGCGTGGTCAAGGTGTCGGTGGCGGCAGGCAACTGGAGTTGCTCAAACGCCAGCAGGGTTTGGCGCTCACCCTCAAACTCTTCCACCGGCCAGGCGCTCAGGCGCAAATGCTGCACCTCGCCGTCAGCGCTGCTGAGCTTGAGCCGGTCTGAGCTGACGCTGACCCCGGTGCGCCCGGCCTTAAACAACAAGGCCACCGCCACGGGCACCAGCGCCTCGGGCAGGATGCGGTTGAGGTCCAGGCTGGCATGGCCTTCGCGCAACTGCAAAAACTGGCTGACACTGCCGTACGAATGCACCAGCTCATGGCGACTGTTGACCAAAATGGCCGCTGGCGGTGAAAAAGCCTTCAGCAAGGCGGTAAACCCCTGGTCCACCGCACTGGACTTGAGCCGGGGAGCGCGTGCGGCGACAGCACTCAGGGCCACGCCGGTGTAACCGTAATTGGCACCCTTGGCCACGTCGAGTGGCAGATTCAGCGGCTTGATCATTTGCCATATCTTGTGCTTGGCACTGACCGGCATGAAGTCTTTTTGCAACTCAGCCAACGACTCGCTCGACCCCAAAAACAGGTGGGCCGCCGGCAGCAACGCATATTGCAGGCGCTTGAGAGCGCGCTCCTGGGCCTGCGCCCTGAAATAAATCAGCACATTGCGGCACACCACCAGGTCCATGCGGGTGAACGGCGGGTCAGACAACAGGTTGTGCCGGGCAAACACAATG
The DNA here is from genome assembly GCA_044344025.1 of Rhodoferax sp. GTDB lineage: Bacteria > Pseudomonadota > Gammaproteobacteria > Burkholderiales > Burkholderiaceae_C > Rhodoferax. Next base: position 582 of record JBIJDQ010000179.1, on the reverse strand, counting down.
CACTGGCGCAACTCGTTTTTCACCACAAAGTTGTTGCCTTTTCTGACAAAAAAGCGCTCCAGTTGCTGCGGTGACACCTCGGCGGCAATCGACTCGGGGTAAGTGCCCGCACCGGCGGTCTCGATGTTTTGCTGCTCCACATCGGTGGCGAAAATCTTCAGCGTGGGCCAGCGCTTGAGTTGGTCAAAGGCTTCCAGAAACATCATGGCGATCGAATACGCCTCTTCGCCGGTGGACACGGCCGCAGCCCAGACCCGGATCGTGTCACCGGCCTGCTTTTTGATCACCAGGGGCTCAATGATTTGCCGCCCCAAAATCTCAAAGGCCTCCGTGTCGCGGAAAAAACTGGTCACCGGGATCAGCATCTCGCGGCGCAAGGTCAGCACCTCGTTGCGGTCACCGTTGAGCAGCCCCAGGTACGACTCCAGCGAGGTCACCTGGCGCACCGTCATGCGTCGCTCGATGCGCCGCATGACGGTGCCAATTTTGTACTCCTGAAAGTCAATGCCACCCAGCTGAAGCAGCAGCCGCAAAATGCCGTTCATGGCCGCCTCGGGGCTGAGCGCCAGCACCCGAGCCGCC
>JBIJDQ010000178.1:0-5427 GCA_044344025.1 Rhodoferax sp. | reverse complement strand
TTTGACCTGGAAATGTTGTCAGAAGTGGGCCACTGCAAAGGCATTGAAAACTACAGCCGCCACTTAAGCGGTGCCGCCCCCGGTGACCCACCTGCCACCTTGACGGACTATTTGCCCAAAGATGCGGTGATGTTTTTGGACGAATCCCATGTGCTGATTGGCCAGTTTGGCGGCATGTACAACGGTGACCGCTCCCGCAAGACCACCCTGGTTGAATATGGCTTTCGCCTGCCCAGTGCGCTGGATAACCGGCCGCTCAAGTTTGAAGAATTTGAGGCGAAGATGCGCCAGGCCATTTTTGTGTCTGCCACACCCGCTCAGTGGGAAAAAGACCACGCCGGACAGGTGGTGGAGCAACTGGTGCGTCCCACCGGCTTGGTTGATCCCGAGGTAGAGGTGCGCCCCGCCACCACCCAGGTGGATGATGTGCTACAGGAAATCCGCATCCGGGTTGACAAACACGAGCGTGTGCTGATCACCACCCTGACCAAACGCATGGCCGAGCAATTGACCGACTACTTGAGTGACAACGGTGTCAAGGTGCGTTACCTGCACAGTGACATTGACACGGTGGAGCGGGTCGAAATATTGCGTGACTTGCGCTTGGGCACGTTTGACGTGTTGGTGGGCATCAACCTGCTGCGCGAGGGGTTGGATATTCCCGAGGTGTCGCTGGTGGCAATTCTGGATGCCGACAAAGAAGGCTTTTTACGCTCCGAGCGTTCGTTGATCCAGACCATTGGCCGTGCCGCCCGTAACCTGGAGGGCAGGGCAATTCTGTACGCCGACAAGGTCACGGAATCCATGAGAAAAGCCATTGGCGAAACCGAGCGACGTCGGGTCAAGCAGGTGGCTCACAATTTGGCGCATGGCATCACGCCACGCTCTATCGTTAAACAGGTGCGTGATTTGATTGACGGGGTTTACAGCGAGAAGGCAGGCAAAGAAGCAGAAAAGTTGGAGCGTGATGCCATGCAGCGCGCACAGGTTGAAGACATGAGCGAAAAAGACATCGCCCGCGAAATCAAACGCTTGGAGAAGCTGATGATGGAGCATGCGCGCAACCTGGAGTTCGAGAAGGCAGCAGCTGTGCGTGACCAACTGGGCATTTTGAAGGCGCAAGCCTTCGGTGCAGCAGGCAGCGACAACGTGATTTCTTTGGTGACGGACAAATAACCCTAAAGAATTACTGATCAGTCTAATTACCCGACTAAAACACTATGGTGTTGGGTATACTTGACACCGTTAGTCGGGTTCAGCAGCGCTGTTGTACAGCGGTCACCACTTCGCTGAGTTCGCCAACCGCCCCGGGTGAAGAGTTGTTTGTTTATTTTGATTTCAGGAGTTTGCCATGCGTCTTACCACCAAAGGCCGTTTTGCGGTCACTGCGATGATTGATCTGGGTTTGCGCCAGTCCTCGGGACCCGTCACGCTGGCCGCTATCAGCCAACGCCAGCAAATTTCCCTCTCTTACCTGGAGCAATTGTTTGGCAAACTGCGCCGCAATGCCCTGGTGGAGTCTACCCGTGGACCAGGTGGCGGCTACACCCTGGCCAGGTCGCCTGCTGACATCACCGTGGCAGAAATCATCACCTCAGTTGACGAGCCAATGGATGCCACCCAGTGCGGCGGCAAAGAAAACTGCCTCGGTGAAGGTGCGCGCTGCATGACACATGAGCTGTGGGCATCGCTGAACGTGAAGATGGTTGAGTTTTTGGACTCGGTCAGCCTGCAAAAACTGGTGGATGAGCAACTGGCCAAAGGCTTCCAGGTGGAAGAAAAACCCAGCTTGAAGCGTGCGATTTCCAGCATGCCAACGATGAAACCGATCCGTATCAACGCACCTAACTCCGTGTTTGCATTGGGTGCCAGCTACGCCAAAATGTAATTTTCAAGCCGCATTGTTTTAAGAGAGTCAAGCATGGACAGCACGCCACATTTCCCCATTTACATGGACTACAGCGCCACCAACCCCTGCGACCAGCGGGTGGTGGATGCCATGATTCCCTGGCTGAGAAGCCACTTTGGCAATCCCGCATCACGCAGTCACGCCTGGGGCTGGGAGGCAGAGGCCGCCGTTGAAAAAGCCCGTGAGCAAGTGGCGAGCCTGATTGGTGCCGATCCCCGTGAGATCGTCTGGACTTCGGGCGCCACAGAATCCAACAACCTGGCCTTGAAAGGTGCCGCACACTTTTACCAAAGCAAGGGCAAACACATCATCACCGTCAAGACCGAACACAAAGCGGTGCTTGACACCTGTCGAGAGTTGGAGCGCCAGGGCTTTGAGGTGACTTACCTCGACGTGCAGGCCGATGGTCTGCTCGACCTGGAGGCGTTCAAAGCCGCCATTCGTCCAGACACCATTTTGGCGAGTGTGATGTATGTCAACAACGAGATTGGCGTGATCCAGGACGTGGTGGCCATTGGCACCATTTGCCGCTCAAACGGCGTGATCTTCCATGTAGATGCTGCCCAAGCCACGGGCCGAGTGGCGTTTGACATCAGCAAGATGCCGATTGACTTGATGAGCCTGACCTCTCACAAAACCTACGGCCCCAAAGGCATTGGTGCCCTGTTCGTGCGGCGCAAGCCCCGCATTCGCATCGAGGCACAAATGCACGGTGGTGGCCACGAGCGCGGCATGCGTTCAGGCACCTTGCCCACGCACCAGATTGTGGGCATGGGCGAGGCCTACCGCATTGCGCAAGAGGAAATGGCTGACGAACTGGTCAAGGTCCAGGCCTTGCACGACCGCATGTTGGCGGGTCTAAAAGACATGGAGCAGGTGTTCATCAACGGGCACCTGACACAACGTGTACCGCACAACCTGAACATCAGCTTCAACTATGTGGAAGGTGAGTCCTTGATCATGGGTATCAAAGGGCTGGCGGTAAGCAGTGGTTCTGCTTGCACTTCGGCCAGTCTGGAGCCCAGTTATGTGTTGCGGGCTTTGGGCCGCAGCGACGAGTTGGCCCACAGCAGCCTGCGCATGACGATTGGCCGCTGGACCACCGAAGAAGAAATTGACTACGCGGTGGACACCATCAAGCTCAACGTGGCCAAGTTGCGTGAGTTAAGCCCCCTATGGGACATGTACAAAGACGGCATTGATATCTCCACGATCCAGTGGGCAGCTCATTAAAGGAGAACTGAAATGGCATATTCTGAAAAAGTGGTAGATCACTATGAAAACCCCCGCAATGTGGGCTCGTTTGACAAGGGTGACGACTCGGTGGGCACCGGCATGGTGGGTGCCCCAGCGTGTGGCGACGTGATGAAGCTGCAAATCAAGGTCAATCCCGAGACTGGCGTGATTGAAGATGCGCGTTTCAAGACTTATGGTTGCGGCTCGGCCATTGCTTCAAGCTCGCTGGTAACCGAATGGGTCAAAGGCAAGACACTGGAGCAGGCCGCCGCATTGAAAAATAGCGAGATTGCTGAAGAACTGGCCTTGCCACCTGTCAAAATCCACTGTTCGATTTTGGCTGAAGATGCCATCAAGGCAGCGGTCAATGACTACCGCCAGAAGCATATCCAAGCCCAAACTCACTAAACATTGCCAGTCCGCCCGCGTTTGACCGAAGGCGCGGACTGCCACCTACCTGGACTCTTAACAAAATGGCTGTGACACTGACAGAAGCCGCCGCTCGGCACGTGACCCGTTACCTGACCAAACGCGGTCAAGGCGTCGGTGTGCGCCTGGGTGTCAAAACCACCGGTTGCTCCGGCATGGCCTACAAACTTGAGTACGTCGATGAGATCGGCCAGGAAGACATGGTGTTTGAGGGTTTTGGTGTCAAGGTACTGATTGATCCCAAAAGTTTTGCCTATCTGGATGGCACTGAGTTGGATTTTGTACGCGAGGGCCTCAACGAAGGCTTCAAGTTCAACAACCCCAAAGAGCGCGACCGCTGCGGCTGCGGCGAGTCGTTTCGGGTGTGAATTTACAGTCTGACGATTTCGCGCTGTTCGGCATTGAACACCGCTTCTCACAAGACCGTGCGGTATTGGACGAGCGCTGGAAAAACCTGCAACGCGAGGCGCATCCCGACAAGTTTTCTGCCCAGGGCGCAGCGGCACAACGCATTGCCATGCAGTGGTCGGTGCGCATAAACGAGGCGTACCAGCGTCTGAAAGACCCGCTCAAACGTGCAGCTTACTTGTGTGAACTGGCCGGTGCGCCGGTCAATGCCGAAAACAACACGGCCATGCCTGCGGCGTTCCTGATGCAGCAAATGGAATGGCGTGAAGCGCTTGACGAAGCTAAAAGTGTTGAAGATTTAGATAAAATAGGCCTCCAGTGCACGCTGGCTAATCGTAGTGCGCTACAAAATATAGAGCAATTGCTGGATGTGTCGCAAGACTATTCTGCCGCCGTGGCACAGGTCAGGGCGCTGATGTTCATTGAGCGTTTTGCAGCTGATGTGGATGCCCGACTGGACCAGCTTGACCACTGATTGAATTCCACGCGCAACATCAAATAAGTGTTGCGTTTTCCCCTTTACGACCATGGCCTTACTTCAAATCTCAGAACCTGGGCAAACGCCTAACCCGCATGAGCGACGCATTGCCATTGGCATTGACCTTGGCACCACCCACTCGCTGGTGGCCTCCGTGCGCCACGGTGTGCCGGAGTGTTTGCCAGACGCACAAGGCCGGGTGATTTTGCCCTCCGTGGTGCGTTATTTGGCTGGTGGGGGCCGCCAGATTGGCGACGAGGCCGTGGTCAGCGGCGTGGGTGACCCTGAAAACACCATTGCTTCTGTCAAGCGCTTCATGGGCCGCAGCCTGAAAGATGTGGCGCTGGCCGCCAAGCTGCCTTATCAATTTGTGGATCACCCCGGCATGCTCGGCATTCAAACCGTGCAGGGCGAAAAATCTCCAGTTGAGGTCAGCGCCGATATTTTGGCCACCTTGCGTTACCGCGCCGAAGACACCTTTAATGACGACTTGTACGGCGCAGTGATTACCGTGCCGGCTTATTTTGATGATGCCCAGCGCCAAGCCACGAAGGACGCGGCGCAGTTGGCTGGCCTGAATGTGTTGCGCCTGATCAACGAGCCAACTGCGGCTGCCATTGCTTACGGGCTGGACAACGCGGCTGAAGGTGTTTATGCCATTTACGACCTGGGTGGTGGCACTTTTGACATCTCGATCCTGCGCCTGACGCAAGGGGTTTTTGAGGTAGTGGCCACCGGTGGCGACTCAGCGCTGGGGGGGGATGACTATGACCACGCCCTGGCCGATTGGGTGTTGGCAAAAACCGGGTCCGGGTCCATGGACAGCGCCAGCCCGACCGAAAAAGCCGCCTTGAAAGCCGTAGCCAGAAATTGCAAGGAATGTTTATCTGCTACTGATTGTGTAGCTTTTGACGCCATGTCTACGGGCACCAGAGTCATTTTCGAGGTGAAATGTTCGGATTTTGAG
>JBIJDQ010000012.1:0-17864 GCA_044344025.1 Rhodoferax sp. | reverse complement strand
CCACGCGGCGCGCCAGCTCGGCCAGCGAAGGCGGATCAGCCATCTCGGCACCCAGAAAATCAATGGCCTGCTGCAACAGCACCTGGTCGCGATCAGCGGGTGGCGCAAAGCGCGCCAATGCGTGCGAGGTGCCCAGCGCCTCCAGACGGTTGAGCTGCTGGCGCAGCGCCAACTGCACGCCCACCCGGGCGATGACCTCGTCCTCTATAAAGGGTTTGGTAATGTAATCAACCGCTCCCAGCGCAAAACCCTTGAGCTTGTCTTGCAGCAGCGCGCTGGCTGTCAAAAAGATCACAGGAATGTGAGCGGTACGCATATCGGCCTTGAGTTGCTGGCAAATGGCAAAACCATCGATCCCTGGCAGCTTGAGGTCCAGCAAAATCAAGTCAGGCTGCCCAGCCAGCGCTTTGGCGATGCCGTCAGGGCCATCCAGGGCCACCATGATCTGCCCGGCGCGATCACCCAGATACGCCAGCAGCAGCCCAATGGACGCGGCTTCGTCGTCAATGATGAGGATTTTCTGGTGGGGCATGAGGGTCGAAAAAACCTTATTGTGCACGCTCCAGGCCAAGCGCACCGCCCACCATCGCGTCCAATTAGTCTCTGGCGGCTAAGTATTAGTCGCTGTCTGCTCACTATTGTCCGACCCTGGCTTAGACAATGGAAACAAAACAGTCACTGCCTTCGAATGCTGCCCATGCCTACGTATCTCACTCTCAAATCCAGACTTGCAAACAATGCATCGGAGATGACCACATGTCAGTAGGGCTGGACATTCAACTGATGGAGCGCATGAGCGAAGGGGTGATTCTGCTTGACCGCAAGGGCCAGATGACCGACTTCAACAAGGCAGCAACGCCTTGGGTCAAACATTGCCTGGATTCAGCCCCCATGCTGCGTCAACTGATTGACAGCATTACCCAGGGGCGGGCCTTTACACCGCTGGCCATTCCCCAACTGGGGCTAGGCTTAGCTGCCAACAACCGGCCAGATTTTTTCTTGTGCACCACAGAGAGCAAAGGCTACGCGATATTCATTGCGCAGGCACCATTACCGGCGCCACCGCTGGCGCTGCAAGCCCAGGACACCGACCTGTTTCAATTACTGGGCAAAGAAACCCGCCACGAACTGACGCTGTTTCGCCAGATGCTGAGCCAAACAGGCACTGATCAAAATGACGCCGGCAAGGACCTGCACCAGCGCTCGCACCGACTGAGTCGGTTGCTGTTGGCCTTTGACCAACTCGCACAACTGCACCAAAGCAACAGCTTCTCGGCCGGTGACCGACTGTCGCTGCCAACCCTGGTGGAAGAGGTGGTGCAGGACATGCAAAAAAACAAATGCGGCTATGTGATGGATGTCCCAACTGCAGAGAAGTTGCCGGTGGGCAGCGCACTGTACGGTGATGCCCAGTGGCTCAAATGCGCCGTGCAAGTTCTTCTGGAGGGCATCAACCACAGTGCGCCGAACTACAGCCGGGTCACCTTGCGCATTCGCCAAAACGGCAAATACATCGTGCTGAGCAGCCACTATTGCCACGAAATGACCCGCAGCGCCAGCGTGTCACCCACCCGCAGCGTTGGTTCGCGGCGGATCTTGCAAGTGGACTCCGACATTGGTGTGCAGATCAGCCGGCGCATTGTCGAAATGCATCGTGGTCAACTGATGACCACGGCAATGCCTGAGGATGCAACGGACACCAACCCAGCCGGCATCGAGTCTTTCACTCTGATATTGCCATTGAGTACACCTGCGCACGGTGAACTGCCGGAGATTTGCCAGCGCTGCCCGACCACATTGCAAGCCGAGCAGTTCGCCAATGACCTGGCTTTGCTGATGCCGCGCAGCCCGGTTGGCGCCGGCCTGCTGGATGAAGAACTACAAATGCTCGCAGAGATATCGTTTCCGGTATCCGCAAAAGGCAACTCGCCAGCAACAACAACCTTTAAGGGATTCTCATGAAAAAAGTCTTGATCGTGGATGACCATGCTGATTTGCGGCGCCTGCTCGCCATCACCCTGGGCAAGGAATACGACATCATGCAAGCCAATGACGGTGTGACTGCGCTTGAGACAGTGCGGGCCAGCAGACCGCAGATGGTGCTGCTGGATATCATGATGCCCGGCGAAATGGACGGGCTACAGGTGCTGTCTTGCATCAAGACCGATCCCGCACTCAAGAACACCCTGGTGGTCATGATCACTGCCCGTGGCCAAAAAGCCGATGTCGAACTGGGACGGTCATTGGGTGCTGACAAGTACATCACCAAGCCATTCAGCCCGGTCAGTCTGGTGACCTGGATAAGGACACAACTGACGTGATACGGCTCAGGCCTTCAGAGGTAGTGGCACCCCTTGCTGCTTGGCTGGCCAGTGCGCGCGGGGTGCAGTCATTGAAGCTCAGATTCTTTCAGTCAGGCGCTGCTAACGCGCCGCCCTCGCTTAAAACATTTGTCACGATATTAGTCGTGACGCTGCTGCTGGCGCTGACCCTTGGCTGGCTTTTGGTAGCAAAAATACAGCAGAGCATCCAAAAACGCCAGATTGACGAAGTCACGCGCGTGGTCGGCTCGCTCACCCGTATCCACAGCCAGCACGCCAAAATAGTCTTTGACAAGTTGGCATCCTTGATGGACCATCAGGACAGCGCCGCACTGCCCCAACTCATTGGCTTGCTGGCCGGCACCGAACCGCACATGGTGTTACAGGTAGGGCGCTTCAGTGCCAAGGGAATCTTGCAACAAGGCAGCGGCTGGGTTACTCGGAGTCCGGATATTTCAGCCAGCGCGTTCTTTCGGCAGCATGAGACGCAAACATCGAGCGCACTGCTGATCACCCCGCCAACCCTGGCCTCGGCAAAACCCATGATTCATGTCAGCCGACGAATCAGCCGCAGCGATGGCGGTTTTGACGGTGTGTCTGTGGTAACGGTGCCGGTTGCCTACTTCATCCAAGATCTCTTCACACTTGATCTGCCGCCCAACAGCGTACAAATGCTGGCAGCGCTTGACGGCCGCATTCTGGCACGCGTGCGCGACAAGGAGTCGGTGCCCGGCACAATACGCGCCACGCTGCCGCTGATCAACCAAATACCTGAGGGAAAATCTTCTGGTGAAGGCATCTTCCGCAGCCAGACTGATGGCATCGAGCGTAGCTACAACTACCGAACCGTTCCTGACTACCCCCTGTTTGTCATGGTCGGGCTGTCCACCGAAAGCATTCAGGCCCGAACAGAAGTCGCCCGCAACGCCTTGAATCGCCTGGCTTTCTTGATCAGCGGCTTGATGCTGGCGGCGACCCTGGCCTGGATCTACGTCGAATTTCGCAGACACCGCTATCTGGCCGAGCAAACGAGACTGCTGCATGAGCTTCAAGTCAAGGACGAACGCTGGGAGGCTGCGCTGGCGGGCTCCAACGACGGCTTATGGGATTGGCACGCCGACACCAACCAGATTTATGTCTCGGCACGTGCCATGACCGAGTTGGGTTACCCGGAACAGGCCGAAACGTTCGACATGAACACCTGGCTACAAGGCGTCCACCCCGACGACCAAAAGAATGTGACCGACGCGTTCATGCAGAACGGGCAGGGCCTGCTTCCCATTTTTAGTACCGAACATCGCCACCAGTGCGCCGACCGCAGCTACAAATGGTTTTTTGTACGCGGCAAGGCCAGTTTCGATCAAAACGGCAAGCTCGTGCGATCGGCAGGATCGTCAACCAACATCACCACGCAGCGCCTGCTGGCAGAAAAGGTCAAGGACTACACGGCACAACTTGATGCCATCTTCGCGATGAGTTCCGACGGCTACGTGACCTTTGATGCCGAGGGCAAGGTGAACTACCTGAATCCGGCCTTCCAGCACATGACCGGTTTGGCGCAGGGGATGTTGCAGGGGCTTGACGCTGCAAGTTTTCAGGCGCTGATCGGCGGCTTGTGCTCACCCGCCAGGCCGTTCCCAACTTTAGGCGCACTGCGCCAATTGGCCGCCAAGACAGACGGGACGAACCGTGTGTTGGTCGAGTTGCTTGCGCCCGCACACCAGATTCTGCGGGTCAGCCTGAAAACCGCCAATGTGAAGCAACTGGCCGAGGTACTTTACTTCCGGGATGTCACACAGACCATTCAGTTGGACGAAATGAAATCTGATTTTCTGGCCACCGCGGCCCACGAGTTGCGTACACCCATGACCAACGTCATGGGTTTTGCCGAGTTGTTGAACATGCGTGACTTCGACACAGCTGAGCGTCATGAATTTCATGGACTGATCCTGAAAAATTCGCAGCGCATGGTCGATATTCTGGACGAGTTGCTCGATTTATCCAGAATCGAGTCGGGCGGTCACCAGGACATTCATTTGACCCGTGTCAACTTGCGTGAAGTCGTGCATGGGTTATTGGACAGCTTCATACTGCCCGAGGGGCGCGAGGCACCGCGGGTTGTCTTGCCAGACCTGTATTGCAGTGGCGACTTGCGCAAGGTCGGCCAGATTGTGCTCAATATCCTGTCAAATGCCTACAAATACTCGGTCAACCAGGGTGGCCCCATCGTCATCACCAGGGCTGTGTCGGCTGCAGCCGAAGATGCCAGCCTGGTTGGCATCACCATTCAGGATCATGGCATGGGCATGGCACCACAGCAGCTGGCGCGCATCTATGAGCGTTTTTACCGGGTTGACAAATCGTGCAACACGCCTGGCACCGGTTTGGGCATGAGCATTGTGAAGGAACTGATGGATCTGATGAATGGCAGGGTACTGATCAAGAGCACACCAGGCCAGGGCACCACCGTCACGCTGCTGTTTCCCGCTGACCTCACAAACATAGACCTAAGCACCGGTTGTGACGCAGCTTAGGTCACACCAACAACCGGTTTTTATTTAAGGAGCTACCCACCATGTCCGCAGCACCTGTCATCCTGATTGTTGACGACCACTCTGACATACGCCGCCTCCTCAGCATTACTTTGGGCAAGGAGCATCACATCATTGAGGCCGAGGACGGCGTTGCGGCGCTTGAGGCAGTGCGCCAGCACCGCCCGGGCATGGTCCTGCTTGATGTCATGATGCCCGGCGAGCTCGACGGTCTGCAGGTGCTCGAAGCGATCAAGACCAACCCGCAAACCAAGAACACCCCGGTGGTCATGATCACGGCACGGGGTCAGTTGGCAGACCAGAACGAAGGCCGTGCGCTTGGCGCCGATGCCTACTTCATCAAGCCATTTAGCACACTGCAAGTGGCCTCCTGGGTGCGAAGTCACCTGAAGTAAGCAGCCCATGGCTCTGTCCCACCCCGCCAGACCCACCGTGCTGACAGACCAGCCACATGCCGTGCCCATTGAATCGGGGCCACTTTGGCAGGCCATCAACCAGCATTCGCTGGTGTCAATGGCGGATCTGGCCGGCCGAATCACTTATGTCAACGACAATTTTGTCCGCCTGAGTGGCTACAGTCGCGAAGAGCTGATCGGGCAGAACCACCGCATTGTCAAATCCACCGTGCAAGACACGTCCTTCTGGTTCGGCATGTGGAAAACCGTCTCAAGTGGGCAGGTCTGGCGTGGCGATGTCTGCAACCGCGCCCGGGATGGCTCTCTGTACTGGGTGAACACCCAGATATCACCGGTGTTCGATGCCCATGGTCGCACCGAGAAATACCTGTCAATCCGCACCGACATCAGCGCCCTGAAAAAGGCCACCGTTGAACTTGAGCTGACCCAGGCGCTGCAAGCGGCTAACGAGGCTCTCGCGTTGAGCAAGTTCTATCTGCGCGCCATTCTGGACCTGAGCCCCGACGGTTTTGTGTCGTTCGATGCAGACCGACGGGTGAAGTACGCCAACCCTGCATTTACCCGCATGACCCACATCAGGCTCGACCAGATCATCGACCGCGATGAACAAGTGCTGGAAGAACTGCTGGCCAGTCAATGCTCAGCCGGTTGTCAATCCCTGGCTTTTGAAGCCATGCGCCAATGTTCCGGCATGCCCCGTCGCCATCTGCTCGAGTTGTCCCACGGTGCCTGCCGCAATCTGGTAGTGGTGTTGCAGCAAAGTGATTCTGGACCAGTGTCGCAAACCCTGTACCTGCGCGATATCAGCCACGAAACCGCCGTTGACCGAATGAAAAGCGAGTTCATGACCACCGCAGCCCACGAACTGCGTACGCCTATGGCGAGCATTTACGGTTACGCTGAACTGTTGGCGACCGAAGAGCTTGACCCAGCCAGTCGCACCGAGTTCACCGAGGTTCTATTCAGGCATTCCAGGGGCATGGTGGCAGTGTTGGATGATCTGCTGGACATGGCACGCATTGAAGCCCGTCACAGTCTGGACTTCGTGTTTGAAACCACCTCGGCGCATGAACTGATCAAAGATGCGGCACGCGAGTTCAGGCTACCCCCTGGGCGTTTGGCGCCAATGCTGAAGCTTCCCCTCGAACCGCTTTATGTGCTGGCAGATCGTCAAAGACTGCTTCAAGTCATTGAGAATGTGCTGTCCAACGCCTACAAATATTCACCCCAGGGCAGCAGCGTGGTCATTGAACTCCTGCCGTCGACGTCGCTGGCAAACACGGCACCAAAGGTTTGCATTCGCATCACCGACCAGGGTATTGGCATGACGCCAGAGCAACAAAGCCGTGTCTTCGAGCGCTTTTACCGCGCCGATACCTCAGGCAAGATGCTGGGCACCGGTTTGGGCATGAGCATCGTCCATGAGATCGTCACGCTGCATGGTGGTACGGTCGAGCTGAGCAGCCTCTCGGGTCTGGGCACCAGTGTCACGTTATGGTTGCCAGTATGAAGACCTCGGTCAAACACCCGCTGAAGCCGAGCTTTTGCACCGTCGCAATGACTGGCTTTGTTGGCATTGAGCTGGCTTTGCTGGTCATGCTGCTGACATCGTCACAAGCTTGGGTGCGTGCCCTGGCCGTGGCAACCATCACTTTTGTTGTGCTTTTTGGCTGGCTCCTTCGCAGCTTCTATTTGCGTCAGTTGCAAGAAAATCAAAAGACGGCAAAGCTGCTACACGAGGCGATCAGCAGCGTGGCGCAAGGCTTCACCATTTATGACCAAGACGACCGGTTGGTGCAGTGCAACGAGGCCTACCTGCAGTTCTATGAAGCCAGCCGTGACCTGATCGTGCCCGGTGCCACGTTTGAGCAGATTGTGCGCGCCGGTGCCGAGCGCGGCCAATACCGCGAAGCCATCGGCCAGGTGGATGAATGGGTCAGAAACCGGGTGGTGCAACACCAAAAAGCCAATGGCGAGGTGATTGAGCAGCAACTCGCCGATGGGCGCTGGTTGCTGATTGTGGAGTACCGCACACCCAGCGGCTACATTGCCGGCAACCGCATTGACATCACCGCACTCAAGGACACGCAGGCGTCGCTGAGCCAGCGCGAGCTTTACTTGCGTGCCACGCTGGACAACCTGCCGTTCCTGTTCTGGCTCAAAGATGCTGACAGTCGTTTTCTGGCGGTGAACAAGGTTTTTTCCGATGCCTGCGGCCGCGCGAACCCAGCCGATGTGGCAGGGCTGACCGACCTTGATGTCTGGCCGCCCGAGCTGGCACAGGCCTACCGAGCGGACGACTTTGCGGTGATGCGCAGCCGCCAGGAAAAGTCGCTTGAGGAGCCGGTGGCGGGCAGCAACGGGGCGAACTGGCTGGAGACCTATAAGAAGCCGGTGATCGCCGCAGACGGCAGCTTGTTGGGCACGGTCGGCTTTGCCCGCGACATCAGTGCGCGCAAACAGATGCAACAAGACCTGATCGCCAATGAGCAGCGTTGGGAACTGGCCGTGAGCAGTACCAACGATGGCATCTGGGACTGGAACCCACGCACCGGTCAGGTCTATTTTTCAGAGCGCTGGAAAACCATGCTGGGCTATGCCGATGACGAGATTGGCACCCGGGTTGAAGAATGGTCAGAGCGCGTCCACCCTGATGACATGGCCACCACCATGGCCCAATTGCAGCTGCACCTGAACGGTGACATCGCTTTCTACCAAAGTGAGCACCGCATGCGCTGCAAGGACGGCAGCTACAAATGGATTCTGGACCGGGGCCGGGCCCTGATGGATGCCGACGGCCAGCCGCTGCGTATGTTGGGCTCGCACAGCGACGTGACCGAGCGACGCCAGACCGAGGCAAGGGCAGGCGAGCAAGCAGAACAACTCAAGGCCATTTTTGACCTAAGCCCGGACGGGTTTGTGACCTTTGACGGCACGCGTCATGTGAAATACATCAGCCCGGCGTTCCGGCGCCTGACCCATCTGGCTGAGGGTGAACTGGTCGGCCGCCATGAAACCGAGTTTTCCAGACAGTTGACGCTAGCCTGCCGGCCTGAGGCGAGTTTTCCTGGCATGGCGGCCTTGCGGCAGATGCACAGCCAGCACGCTGAACCGGCCAGCGACAAAACAACCGCGCAGCCGGGCCACCTGTCTCACCACCTGCGCATCACGCTGGCACAACCCGGCGTTTGCGTGCTCGAGGTAAGGTTGCGCGAATCGCAGTCAGAAGCCGTGTCACAAATCCTGTATGTGCGCGACATCACCCACGAAACCGAAGTCGAGCGCATGAAGAGCGAGTTTTTGTCAACGGCTGCGCACGAGTTACGCACCCCCATGGCCAGCATTTATGGCTTTGCAGAGTTGCTGATGACACAGGAGTTTGACGTCACCACTCGGCAGGAGTTGCTCGGCACCATCTTCCGGCAATCCGGCTTGATGGCCTCAATTCTCAATGAACTGCTGGACCTGGCACGCATCGAGGCGCGCCAGGGCAAGGACTTTGTTGTCTTGCCCAGGCTTGTTCAAACCCTGGTGCATCAGGTTGTTAGCGGCTTCAAAGTGCCTGCAGGACGGTCAGAACCTGAACTAGAGATGCCCATTGAACCCATTTACATCCGGGCCGACAACAAGAAGGCACAGCAGGCGTTTTTGAATGTGCTGTCGAATGCCTACAAATACTCCGGGCAGGGGACACCCGTGAGACTGCTTGTCCAGACGTCAGCCAATAACGTCAACCTGAAGATTTTCGATCAGGGTATCGGCATGACAGCAGAGCAAACCCAGCGCGTGTGTGAACGGTTTTACCGTGCCGACACCTCAGGCCAGGTGTCAGGTACCGGCCTGGGCATGAGCATCGTCAAGGAAATCATGGACCTGCACCAGGGGAGAATCGACATTGAAAGCACACCCGGGCAAGGCACTGTGGTGACCTTGGTATTTGCACAAGCACCAGCACCTGCCGCTAGCGAAGCCTGCAGTGAAAGCGCCATAACGTTGGGGAATCCGTAATGAGCAACAACACCGACACCCCCTGCAACACCCAACCAGGCATTCCAGCTTTCGCCGAGCCGGCCCAACTGTTTCGCTTGCCAGCGACTTGCATGAGCTGATGGGTCAGTTTGGAAAGCTGCAACAACGCCACCAACAAGTGCTTGAGTACCTGGGTTGTGGCGAGCAAGGCGATGACTTGCTACTCAACACGCTGCTGCAGTCGTTCGACTTGTATTTGGTTACAGACACACAGGGCGACATCTTTCATATCAGCCCGGATCTTGAAAAGGAGCTCGGTCTGTCAGCTTCAGAAGTGATCTGGCGGCCCATCATGCAACTGATGCCATTTGACCAAAGCGCCTGCATTCATGCGCTGTTTGGTTCCTTCTTCCGCGTCGGCGCCACCGGCGCGATCCAGAGCTCGACTCCGGCCTGCAGCCGAACGGTTTTTTTGGCGACTTCTGGCGTGATCTGGAGGCCACGGGAAGCTGGAGCGGTGACATATTCAACCAACGCAAAGGTGGGCAGGTCTATTTCCAGTGGCAAACCGTTCGGGCGGCACAGAATGGCATCGGCGAAACGCTGGCCGACGTCTGCGCTTTCAATGATTTGTCGCAGCCACAGGATGTGGACCAGCAGTTGGCCAGATTCAGCCTTGACGACGCGTTGATCTGTTTGCCCAGTCGGCCACTTTTTGAACAGCGCCTGACTCAGGCAATGCTGCAGGCTGTTGCGCAAAATACCCGCCTGTGGGTTTTTTCACTAGGCTTGGATGGCTTTAAGGCGATTGTCGATGCCTTGGGGCACACGTGCCTGCCCTTCGCCAAGCAGGCGTTGTGCCCACGAAAAGTTTTAAAATTTGGTGCAAACGAGGTGCCTGTTTATTCGAATAGACTATTCAAATGGAGCTCGCACGAAAGCGTGAAGGGTGCTGACCCACTCGACGTGCTCTTAGTTAGGACTGCATCATGCGTTACATACTTGTCGTTGACGACAATTCCGATATCCGCCGTTTGCTCAGCATGACCTTGGTCAATCAGTACGAAGTGATTGAAGCTGATAACGGCATGGGTGCACTCCACGCGGTCCGCAAATTCCATCCGGCGGCCGTCCTGTTGGACGTGATGATGCCAGGCGAGATTGATGGCCTGCAGGTACTCGACGCCATCAAGTCCGACCCCAAGACGCGCGACATTCCAGTCGCCATGGTAACGGCGCGCGGCCAGCAGGTTGACCGCGAGGATGCAAAGCGACGCGGGGCGGATGCGTATTTCGTCAAACCATTCAGTCCCCAGCATGTGATTTCCTGGATCCTGGAGCTTGCACACTGAACCTTGTTGCGCCAACGCGTTTGCAAGCCTCCTATGACCGCTCCCCCCTACGCCACACTGACATTGCCCGAATTGCGCCAGTTGGCACGCGCAAGCGCAGGCCACAAACCGGATGCCCAGGCGCGCTTCGCGCTGGCGCAGCGCTACGCCACAGCCACAGGTGTTGCCACAGATCACGGGCAGGCCGCGCACTGGTTTGCCATGGCGGCAGACATCGGGCACCTTGAAGCACAGCGCAATCTGGCATTTGCCTATCTGAACGGCAGGGGTGTAGTAAAGGACACGATCGAGGGTATGCGGCGGCTGCGTAATGCCGCCGAGCGCGGCGATGCGCCGGCGCGTCGACAAATCGGTTACCACTACGCGACCGGCAACGGCATCGGCAAGGACGAAAACGAAGCCGTGCGCTGGTTTCGCATGGCCGCCGAGCAGGGCGATGTCTTTGCCCTGTACAACCTGGCGTTTGCCTATGACAACGGACGCGGCATTCCGATTGACCCAGCGCTGGCGATTTACTGGTACCAGCGAGCCGCTGAGCAGGGCATGGCCGATGCCCAATGCGCTCTGGGGCTGATTTATGAGCATGGCTGGGGCGTGCCGGTGGATTACACGAAGAGTGTGCAATGGAACCGACTGGCGGCGCAGCAGGCGCATGCAGAGGCTTGCAGCAATATGGGCTGGCTGTATGAAAACGGCTTGGGCGTGACCCAAGACCTGGAACAGGCTGCCCAATGGTACGAGGTGGCGGCGCGTCAGGAATTTGCGCAAGGAAAAGAGCGACTGGCCCGACTACGGCAGAATCGGCACGCGCAGCCGGTGAGAACCATTACCCCCGAAATAGCCAGCATTCGCCTCACCTCGGCAGACGATCCCAAAGCTCAGCAGCCATTCATGACAGAGTACCTGGAGAAGGCGTTTTCTGGCCTGGTCGGGCTGGAGGTGGTGCGCCAGGAAATCCTGCGCCAGGCCAGCTACATGCATGTGCAGAAGCTGCGCGCGCAACAGGGCCTGAGGGTACCCAAATGGCCTTCTCGCCACCTGGTTTTTATGGGCAATCCGGGAACGGGGAAAACGACAGTGGCCCGAATCATCGTTGGCCTTTATCAGAATCTGGGCCTTCTCAAGAGTGACAAACTCGTCGAGACTGATCGTGCCGGATTGGTCGCACCCTACATTGGCCAGTCGGCGCTGAAGACCCGAAACTTGGTGGAGTCAGCTCTGGGTGGGGTCTTGTTCATCGACGAAGCCTATGCGTTGGCCCGTTCCGGAGCGCAAGACTTTGGCCACGAAGCCATAGAGACACTGCTCAAGATGATGGAGGACCACCGCGACGACTTGGTGGTGATCGTGGCCGGTTACAGCGCCGAGATGGAGAGTTTTCTTGAATCCAATCCCGGCTTGGCATCACGATTCAACCGTTACTTGCACTTTCCGGACTACAAACCTGATGAACTTTTGCAGATTTTGCTGAGTTTCTGCGCCACGCAGTCTTACACCCTGGATCCTGCCGTGCATACGGGTCTGCAAACGCTTTTTGGCCGCGAGATCCAACGCCAGCGTGGTCACTTCGGGAATGCCCGCCATGTCCGAAATCTGTTTGAAAAGATGACAGAGGCGCAAGCACTGCGGATTTGCAAGCTGTCCAGCCCCTCCACGGTTGATCTGCAAAGTATCCGTGTCGTCGATGTGGAGTGCGCTCTTGGCCACGCGTTGCCGGTGGCCGACGGCAGCGCTGCCAACTATGACGAGGTGCTGGCCCGACTCGACCGCCTGGTTGGACTACGACAGGTCAAGCAACAGGTGCAGCGCCTGCTGGCCTTTGTGCGCACCCAACACGCGCGGACCAAGGCAGGCAGCAAGGCGGCTCTGGGGTTTTCACAGCATCTGGTCTTCACTGGCAATCCCGGCACCGGAAAAACCATTGTGGCCCGCATCCTGGCAGACCTCTACTGCAGCCTTGGCATCATTCCTTCGAACCGCATGGTGGAGGTTGATCGTTCCGGGCTGGTGGCAGGTTATGTCGGTCAGTCTGCCCTGAAAGCCCAGGCTGTTGTGCAATCCGCCCTGGGCGGTGTACTTTTCATAGACGAGGCCTATGCACTGAACGATAACAACGGTGGTGGCAACTTTGGTACGGAAGTGGTGGACACCTTGCTCAAGGCCATGGAAGACCAGCGGGGACAGCTGGTGGTGATCGTGGCTGGGTACACCGCCCCCATGCAGGTCTTTATCCAGAGCAATCCGGGGTTGCGCTCGCGCTTTAACCACCGGATCGCATTTGAGGACTATTTGCCGCAGGAATTGCTGGACATCTTCATGGTCTTCTGCCAGGAATCAGAATACGTACTGGACAGCGCTGCGCGTGCACCCCTGCTGCAGGTCTTTGAGCAATTGTTCAACACTGGCGCCACGACGTCCAACGGGCGCTTTGTGCGCAATGTATTCGAGCGCGCCATCGAGGTGCAATCGGGACGTCTTTCCGCGCAAAGGCAAGCACCTTGCAACGACATGAACGTGCTGCTCGGCGCAGACGTTTTGCAGGCACTGCAAGAGGTGAATGCCGAGCGGCTGTAAACGCCCTGCTGCGCAGGGTCAGTTCGGCATCGGCAAAAATAGCCGCGCCAGCCATCAGGTCACCGTGGCCGCCAAGATATTTGGTCATGGAATGCACGCTCACATCGGCCCCCAGCAGCAAGGGTTGCTGCTGCTGGTATGGCGTGCAATAGGTGTTGTCGACCACCACGCTGGCACCACCGGCATGGGCGATGGCGGACACGGCAGCAATGTCGACCAGGCGCATGTTGGGGTTGGCTGGCGATTCGAGGTAAAGCACCCGGGTTTTTGGGCCCATGGCCTGGGCCACGTTGGCGGGGTCGGTCATGTCCACATGGCGCACGGTGACACCAAAACGTATCAGGCCGTGGTTCAGAAAAGAGAAGGTGCAACCATAAAACGTGAGGTCGGCCAGCACCTCGTCACCCTGCTCCAGCATGGACCACAGGGTGGCGCAAACTGGGTTGGGACGTCACCGACTTTGTGCAACTGTGGCCGCGATGACTACCCGCTAGAGATTGTCGGCGTCGATCTGGCATCGTTCGCGGAGTTTGTGCGCACCCACATCCGGGCGCTGCGCGACTTGTGGGCGAAGTACTATATTTATAATAGCTACTAACGCTTTATACATAAGGGACAGAGGCCAATTCTACTCAAGACCCAACTCTTGAATCTTGCGTGTGATGGTGTTGCGTCCAATGCCAAGTTTTTGCGCCGCTTCAATGCGTCGCCCGCGTGTGGCAGCCAAGGCGGCCAAAATCAGACGCGCCTCGAACCGCGCGGTCAACACATCCCAGACATCGGTGCGGTCGGTGGCCAGCAAGCCAGCGGCTTCCGCATCAAGGCCCTGCTCCCAACTCGCCTGTGGGTCTGAGGCTGGCACTGTGCCAACCCAATGCCCCTCCGGCAAAACTGCCTCAGTTGGGGCGGCAAGCGGCTGAATCATCGGCTGAACCACAGGTGCATTCAGCAAACTTTCAGGGGCCTGCGCCGCAGCCAACACCGGCGCAGCGGGCAAGACAGCAGGCACAAGGGCAGTGTTATCGCCCACCGCCACTTCTGGCGGCAAGTCTTTCGACTCAATGACCTGGGCCGGGGCCATCACGGTCAGCCAGTGGCAGATGTTTTCAAGCTGGCGCACATTTCCCGGAAACGCAAACTGCCCCAACCACACCAGCGCGGCATCAGAAATCCGCTTGGGGTCCACACCCAACTGGCGCGCACTTTGCTGCAAGAAGTGCTTGGTGAGCATGGGAATGTCTTCCACGCGCTCTCGCAAGGCCGGCAGACGCAAGCGGATCACGTTCAGGCGGTGAAACAAGTCCTCTCGAAAGCCACCGTCCTTGACACGCTGCTCCAGGTTTTGATGGGTTGCGGCAATCACCCGCACATTGGTCTTGACGGCACTGTGGCCACCCACGCGGTAGAAATGGCCGTCAGACAAAACCCGCAACAAACGTGTCTGCAAATCAAACGGCATGTCACCAATTTCATCCAGAAAAAGGGTACCACCATCGGCCTGCTCAAAGCGGCCACGGCGCATGGTTTGCGCCCCGGTGAACGCACCCCGTTCATGGCCAAACAGCTCTGATTCAAGCAAGTCTTTGGGGATGGCTGCGGTGTTAATGGCCACAAACGGCCCGTTGGCACGCGGGGAGTGTTTGTGCAAGGCCCGCGCCACCAGTTCTTTGCCCGAGCCTGATTCACCGGTGATCATGACCGTGACGTTGCTCTGGCTCAGGCGCCCAATGGCCCGAAACACATCTTGCATGGCCGGGGCCTGGCCAAGCATCTCAGGCGTTTCACCCAGACGCTCTTCGCTGACCTCTTCGCGCTGGCTTTCCTCCATGGCACGACGAATCAGCTCGACCGCCTTGGCCAGGTCAAACGGCTTGGGCAGGTACTCAAACGCCCCGCCCTGAAACGCAGACACCGCACTGTCCAGGTCAGAATAGGCCGTCATGATGATCACCGGCAGGCCCGGAAACTTGGTCTTGACCTTTTCCAGCAGGTCCAGTCCAGAGCCACCTGGCATTCGAATGTCGCTCACCAAGACTTGCGGGCCTTTGTCATCGTCCTCCAGCGCCAGCAACACATCACGGGCGTTGGTGAAGCTGCGGCTTGGCAATTGGGCGCGTTGCAGCGCTTTTTCCAGCACAAAGCGAATCGACTGGTCATCGTCCACGATCCAAATGGGTTTCATCACGGGTTTTAGCCTTCGGTTAAACCCCCTCCACAGGGCCCACTGGCCACGCTGTTGCGCGCCGTAGTTGCCCTGACGGTCAGGGTAGAGGAATCAATATCTTGAAATCAGTACGGCCTGGCTCACTGTCACACTCAATCAAGCCGTGGTGCTGCTGCACAAAAGTTTGCGCCAGCGTCAGCCCCAGCCCCGAGCCGCCTTCCCGCCCGGACACCAACGGGTAAAAAATGCGGTCTTTGATCGCGTCTGGCACACCAGGCCCGTTGTCAACCACATGCAATTCCAGTGCCAACCGATAGCGTTGTTTGCCAAAAGTGGTTTGCCGGGCCACCCGGGTGCGCAAAATCAGCTGCGCATCACCCAGCAGAATGCGCTCCGACAGAGCCTGCGCCGCGTTGTGTGCAATGTTGATCAATGCCTGAATAAGCTGTTCATGGTCACCGCGAAACTCGGGGATCGAGGTGTCGTAGTCACGCACCACACTCAAACCTTTGGGAAACTCGGCCAAAATCAGCGAGCGCACCCGCTCACAGACCTCGTGAATATTGACATCCCCCACCACATGCGGCCGCCGGTGCGGGGCCAGCAAGCGGTCAACCAGGGACTGTAGCCGGTCGGCCTCATGAATGATGACCTGGGTGTACTCGGTGAGCTCTGGCGAATCCATTTCAAGTTCCAGCAACTGCGCCGCGCCGCGGATGCCACCCAGCGGGTTCTTGATTTCATGGGCCAGGTTGCGAATCAGTTCCTTGTTGGCCAGCGCCTGCTCGGCCAGGCGTTCTTCACGGTCCTGACGGGCTTGTTGCTCCAGCGGCAACAGTTCCACAATGGTTTCCAGTGCCTCGGTGAGTGTCACGATCACATGCACCGGCAAGGGTTCACGTCCCAGGCGCAACAAGCGAGCATCAAAGCGCAGCACCGTGAAGTCGTTGCTGCCGACACCCTGCAAGGCCGACGCTACCGGCAAGGGCTCGACGAAGCTGTCTGGAAAATGCGACCCCACGATCGACCTGCGAGAAATACCCAATGCATCCTCCAGAGCAGCATTGGCAAACTCCACCGTGCCGCCGGTTTTCACCACGGCAACCAACGTGGCCAGCAAGTCAAACGACTGGAATCGCACCGCCAACTTGTCTGGCGCGCCAGCGGCGGTGATAACGGAAGGCGCCAGCCGCAAAGCCATCACCTAGCGCGCCGGGGCACTGGCGGGCAAACGCGCCAGTTCCCGGCGAATCCCGGCAACATCACTCTCGTTGCGTGCCATGCTCGCCTTCAACTCTGCCAGGCGGTCCAGGTATTTCTGATGGTTGCGTACCTCATCCCCCCGCTTTTCGGGTTCCCCGCTGTTGTATTCCCTGGCGAGTTCGAGTTGGCGTGCCTCGGCCTTCTTCAGCTCAGACTGCAAGATCAGGCGGGCATCAGAATCGCGTACCTTCTGATCCGCCTGGTCCACCCGGCCGGCCCCCACCACAGGAACAGCACCAGAAACTGTCGCTTTTGGGGCAGTGGCCTTGGCCGGTCTCTGGCCTTGCACCACCGTCACGTTGCCCCCCTCGACCAGCTTGCACCCTTTTTCGTGCCCCTGAGGCACCGTGTTGGTGTACTCGTTGCCACACCGGTAAATGCGGTCCTGCGCCTGTGCCACCAGACTCAGGCCAATCAAGCCCAACAGGGCGAAAACAGTTTGCTTCATACGATTGACCAGCCTCATGAAAAATGGCTGTGCGCACCAGGCACCCGCCCCTGCACAAACAGCTCCAGCGGCTAGTTTCCCACAATAAAAAAGGACGGCCAAAGCCGTCCTGTTGATTACCCCTCAGGTTGTCTTAGACAACCTGAAATCGGCCATTACAGCGAGTAATACATGTCGAATTCAATCGGGTGGGTGGCCATGCGCAGACGCGTGACTTCGCCCATCTTAAGTTCAATGTAGGCATCCAGCAAACCATCGGTGAACACACCGCCCTTGGTCAGGAAGCTGCGGTCGGCGTCCAGACATTCCAGCGCCTGGTCCAGACTGTGGCACACGGTGGGGATCAAAGCGTTTTCTTCAGGTGGCAAATGGTAGAGGTCTTTGGTCGCCGCTTCGCCGGGGTGAATCTTGTTTTCCACGCCGTCCAGACCCGCCATCATCAAGGCAGAGAAACCCAGGTAAGGATTCATCAATGGATCGGGGAAACGGGCTTCAATACGACGGCCCTTAGGGTTGGCAACGTAAGGAATACGGATGGATGCCGAGCGGTTTTTGGCCGAGTAAGCCAGTTTGACTGGGGCCTCAAAACCCGGCACCAAGCGTTTGTAGCTGTTGGTGCCAGGGTTGGTGATGGCGTTCAAGGCACGGGCGTGTTTGATGATGCCACCAATGTAGTACAGGGCAAAGTCAGACAGGCCGGCATAGCCGTCGCCAGCAAACAGGTTCTTGCCATCTTTCCAGATGGACTGGTGCACGTGCATGCCGCTTCCGTTGTCACCCACGATGGGCTTGGGCATGAAATTGG
>JBIJDQ010000177.1:0-5456 GCA_044344025.1 Rhodoferax sp. | reverse complement strand
CACCATCAAAGGTGCGGTGGGTGAGAATTTGCGCAAGTCGCTGGACTGGTTGCCCATGGGCCGCAAGCTGCTCACAATCAAGACCGACTGCGACCTGAATGGTTGGGTGCCTGATTTACCAGCTATTAATTCAATAGCCACAGGTGCAATGAATACAAGCGCCCTGGCTGTTTTTTATGAAAAATATGGGTTTAAGGGCCTGGCGCGCACCCTGGGCGTGGCCACTGCGGCAGTTGCCCCTAATCCGGTGCCTAGCCCGGCCCGTGAGCGTGACCTGTTTGACGACCCCGAGCCAACTACCCCTGAAACCACCAACTCATCTGCGTCCAAGGTGAGCACTGTGCACTACGACACCCTGCTGACCTGGGAGGCGTTTGACCGCTGGTTTGACAAAATCCAGGCTGCTGAACTGGTGGCTATTGACACCGAAACCACCTCGCTCGACGAGATGCGTGCGCAGATTGTGGGCATCAGCTTTTCTGTCACGCCGGGCGAGGCGGCCTATGTTCCGCTGGCCCACGCTTACTCCGATGCCCCTGAGCAGTTGCCACTGGCCGAGGTGCTGGCCAAACTCAAGCCCTGGCTGGAAGATGCCAGCCGTCACAAGCTGGGCCAACACGTCAAATACGACCGCCATGTGTTTGCCAATCATGGCATAGAGGTACAAGGCTACGCGCATGACACCATGCTGCAAAGTTACGTGCTTGAAGTCACCAAGCCGCACGGCTTGGCCAGCCTGGCCGAGCGCCACTTGGGGCGCACCGGCATCAGTTTTGAAGACCTGTGTGGCAAGGGGGCCAGCCAGATCTGTTTTGACCAAGTGGACGTGGCCAAAGCCGCCGAGTATTCGTGTGAAGACTCAGACATGACACTGGATGTGCACCGCGTGTTGTGGCCACAACTGGCGGACGATGCCAAGCTGCGCTTCATTTATGAGCTTGAGATCGCCAGCAGCGAGGCGCTTTACCGCATTGAGCGCAACGGTGTGCTGATTGACGCGCCCACACTCGCCACCCAAAGCCATGAGCTTGGCACACGCATCTTGCAGCTTGAAAAAGAAGCGCATGAACTGGCCGGGCAACCGTTTAACCTGAGCAGCCCGAAGCAAATTGGCGAGATTTTTTTCACCAAAATGGGCTTTCCGGTGGTCAAGAAAACCCCTACTGGCTCACCCAGCACCGACGACGAGGTGCTGCAAAAGCTGGCTGAAGACTACCCCTTGCCGGCCAAGATTCTGGAGCACCGGGGTTTGTCCAAGCTTAAAGGAACCTACACCGACAAACTGGCCCAGCTGGCGCACCCGCGCACAGGCCGTGTGCACACCCATTACGCGCAGGCCGTGGCCGTGACCGGGCGCCTGAGCAGCAACGACCCCAACCTGCAAAACATTCCTGTTCGCACCCCTGAGGGCAGGCGGGTGCGTGAGGCCTTTGTGGCACCCATCGGCTGCAAAATTGCCAGCGCGGATTACAGCCAGATCGAGCTTCGCATCATGGCCCACATCAGCGGAGACGCGGCCTTGTTGCTGGCGTTTCACGACGGCATGGACGTTCACCGTGCCACAGCGGCTGAAATATTTGGGGTGGACACCGCGCAGGTCAGCTCCGAGCAGCGGCGTTACGCCAAGGTGATCAACTTTGGCCTGATCTACGGCATGAGTGCCTACGGCCTGGCCAAAGCGCTTGGCATAGACAACACGGCGGCCAAAAACTACATCGAACGTTACTTTGACCGCTACCCCGGCGTGAAGCACTACATGGACCAGACCAAAAAACTGGCCAAGGCGCAGGGGTATGTCGAAACCGTGTTTGGCCGCAGGCTGTACCTGCCCGAGATCAACTCAACCAACGGCCCACGCCGTGCCGGGGCCGAGCGTGCCGCCATCAACGCGCCCATGCAAGGCACCGCAGCCGACCTGATCAAGCTGGCCATGGTCAAGGTGCAGCAGGTGATAGATGCCGAGCAGCGCGCCACCAAAATGATCATGCAGGTGCATGACGAACTGGTGTTTGAGGTGCCCGAGTCAGAAATTGATTGGGTGCGCCGCGAAGTGCCTAAATTGATGGCCGGGGTGGCCCACTTGCGTGTGCCCTTGCTGGCTGAGGTGGGTGTGGGGCTGAATTGGGACAAAGCCCATTGAGTCCATGCCGCTTGTTTGAGTCGTCTTTGAAAGCCAGTTTCTGATATGGACACCACCACTATTCTCATCCTGACCGCCTGTTTTTTCGGGGCTGGTCTGGTTTATGTGTTTTTGGCCGTGCGCCACCATGGTGAAAACCAGCTGTTTGGGGACAAGGTTCATGCGGCTGAGGCTCAAATTGCCGCTACCAAAAAACTGCTGCTGGGCTACACCTGTTATGCCGACCACCTGGAGGCGTGCAAAAAAGCTATGGCCGATCAAGTTAAGCCCCCCATGGCTCGGGTGGTGCGGGAGTATGTGCACACTGAGAAGCTGGCCAAAGACCAGCACAAACTCAAGTCGGATGCCATTGTGGTGGCCACCTACAAGGTGGAATTTGCGTTTGGCATGGACTTAAGCGCCGCTGCCCTGGAGGTGCTTGATGGTGTCAACGGCATCGGGCTCAAAATGCCGCGCCCCACCTTGTTGGGCGAACCGGTGGTGAAGCCGCAGTCACATCAAATTGTTTGCGCTACCGAGGTGCCTGAGCCACAGGCCATATTGGCCGAGGTGCATGCCAAATTTTCCTTGCTTGTTAAGCGTTACGGCACCGCAATGGCCACCGAAGAAACGCTGCGCGCCCAGTGCAAGCTGAAAGTGCTGGAAAGCTATCGCGACCTGATGGCCAAACAAAATGGCGTGCGGCATGTGCCCGCTATTTTTGCGGACTTCAAGTAGGCGAACGCTGTTTTTTTGTGGTCTGGCGAGGCAACGCCGTTTGTTTCCAGATGGTTTTGCATCGCATTCGGATTGAATTGTTGTCAATTTTGATGTATATTTATATACATCAAAAAGAAGGTTTTATGCACAGAACACAAATCTACTTGGATGACAGTTTGCACAATACCTTGAAGGCGCACGCACGCACCGTTGGTGTGAGCATGTCGGAATTGATTCGTGCGACTCTTGAAAAGGCCCTTAGGCGAGACCCTGTCTCAGATGCCCGCGCCTACTTTGAACGACTCAAACCTTTGGAGAGTTTTGCGCAAACTGAGGCCGAAGACTACGTGCGTGATATTCGCAGCCGTAGTCGCCTGTTGCGCGTGATTGATCGGCCATGAATCCTTCGCAACTGGTGCTTGACACGGACATCGTGATCAATTTGCTAAAAAAGCAGGATGAAGTGGTGGCACAGTTTTTGACACTCGTTGAGTCGAAAACCAGCATCCTGATCAGTCCAATTGTGGTGGCCGAGATTTATGCCGGTGCCTATCCGCGTGAACACAAGGACATTGAGGCATTTTTCAGCCTGTGCCAGCTGGTGACGACCGACGCTGACATCGCACGCACCGCGGGCGGCTATGCCAACCGGTATCGAAAGGCGTTTCAGGGTATTTCGCTTGAAGACTACCTGTTGGCCGCCACAGCGCGAAACCACCGTTGCCCGTTGTGGACGGGTAACCGCAAGCATTACCCGATGGACGATATTGCGTTTTTTAAACCGGTGGAAGATTGACAAAGATTTCGCCGTGATGTTTGGGTTCGATGGGTCGGCCTGCGTTGCACAGCGGTTTGTCCGGCCATCTCACAGGTTGACTCTTACGACATGCCTTTGTACCCAGACTCACGCTGGTGACGTATTGCCAGCACCAGGATGCGGTCGATATGTGGCAGAAACCGGTAAAGCGCCAGATAACCGGTTCGCCCTCTTGAGATCACTAACTCGCGTTGCCCAAAGTGAACTTTGCGGCCAATCTCGGGGTGCTGCACCAGAATTTCCAGTGCGTCAAAAATCAGGATGGCCGTATCTTGTGCGGTTTGCGGGTCCGCCTGCAGCAAGAAGTCGCTAAGCCTTTCCAGGTCCGTCAGCGCTTGCTCGGCATAAACCAGCTCAGTCATGCGCTGCGGCCGTTGGCTTGGTGGCATCCAAGGGCTGCGGCTGCGGCCTGTCTGACTTGCCGCCCGCTATCCTGGTGAATACATGCGCTTTGACATCTGCACCACCAAAAACGGCGTTGGTGCGCAGGGTGTCTTGAAAAGATGACTCGCCATCGGCATAAAACTGTTGGCGCACCAAGGCATCTTCCATGGCGGCTTGCAGGGTGTCCACCATCAGCGCATGGGCTGTCTTGCCCTCAAAGGCAGCCACTTTGGCAATGGTGGTTTTCAAAGCGTCGGACAGCTTGAGCGAAGTGGTTGCAGGCATGGCGTTCTCCAGAAGGTAACACAATAGTAACACCCATAGCCAGCAAGGCCAACCCCGCGTTCTACGCCACCAGCAGCGTCCCCGGGCACTCCAGATAACCGCGAATTTGCTGGATAAACTGCGCGGCGTTCATGCCGTCCACCACCCGGTGGTCAAACGAGCTGGACAGGTTCATCATCTTGCGAGCCACCACCAAACCACCCTTGATCATGGGGCGCTCGACGATGCGGTTGGTGCCCACAATGGCCACTTCGGGGTGGTTGATGACCGGTGTGCTGACGATGCCACCCAGTGCACCCAGGCTGGTGAGTGTGAGAGTTGATCCGCTCAGGTCGTCACGCGTGGCCTTGCCACTGCGGGCGGCCTCGCTGGTGCGCAGCACGGCAGCCGCGCAGGCCCACAGGTCCAGCGTTTCGGCATGGCGGATCACCGGCACCATCAGGCCACCGTCGGTTTGTGTGGCCAGGCCCAGGTGCACGCCGGCAAAACGGGTGACCACACCGGCATCGTCGTCATAACGGGCGTTTACCTCGGGGTGGACGCGTACCGCCAGCACCATGGCGCGAATCAGAAACGGCAGCAGCGTGAGCCGCCCCCGGCTGGCAGCGTACTGGGTGTTGAGGCGGGTGCGCAGGTCTTCCAACTCGGTCACGTCGATTTCTTCAACGTAGGTGAAGTGGGGGATGCGGCGTTTGGCCTCCTGCATTTTTTGTGCAATTTTGCGCCGCAAACCAATCACCGGGCTGCTGGTTTGTGCCAAAAGTGGCTTGTAGTGCCCGTCAGTAGGGCGTAAGTAGCTATCAATAGCGGAGTGACTTGCGACGTAGGCTTGCACGTCTGCATGGGTTACTCGACCTGCGGCGCCGGTGGCGGTCACCTGACTCAAGTCAACTCCGAGTTCCCAAGCGCTGCGGCGCACCGCAGGCGAGGCTATGGGGCGCACTTCAGTTGCGTTAGGTGAGGGTGTTGAAGCTACCACTGACGAGATGCCGGTTGATGCGGATGCGCTAACCGTGGTGCGACTGGCACTGGCCGCTGAGACTGCCTCTACCAGGGCAGTCAGGGCTGGTGCCACCGCAGCCGTTGCCGATTTGGTTGCTGGCACAGTGCTGGTGCTTGATGCTACTATTT
>JBIJDQ010000176.1:0-5476 GCA_044344025.1 Rhodoferax sp. | reverse complement strand
GGCCAAACGGCTCGCCAATGGCCAGTTTGTCGGCATCACGCTGGCCCATCAGACAAAAATACTCGGGCAACACCGCCAATTCAGCGCCTTGGTGGGCTGCCGACTGCAGCAACGTGCGGGCCTGCGTGAGGTTGGCCTGAACATTCGAGCCTGAAACCATCTGGATCACGGCAACCTTCATGGACTTTTCTCCTTTTCAATCACAGGGGTTTTGTTAACCTTGGCCACCTGGGGGTCAGTCCAGCTGCCGGTCACGTGCAGCTCTTGGGTGTTGGATTCAATCAAGGGACGGCGCAGAAAAACCTCTGCCAAAAAGGTGCCCAAACCCACCGCCGGGTTGATCACCGTGGCGAGCAAAGAGGCGGTTCCGGCATTAATCTCGGGCACCACCACAACCTTCAAGTCCTGGGTTTCCTGGGCAATATCGGCCTGCCCTTCCATCAGCACAGCCGCGTTCACGCCTTTCATTTGCAGGTTGTTGGTGCGGGCAATACCGCGCTCCACCGTGACATCACCGCGCAAAAAGTCAAATGCAAAGCCATCGCTGAACACATCTCGAAAATCAAGCGTCAGCCGCCTTGGCAAGGCTTGCAGGCTCAGCACGCCCAGCAGCTTGGTGATGCCGGGGTCGGCCTTGAGAAACTGGCCAGAGGCGACATTGACCGTGAACGCGCCACCCAGCGTGGGGTAGTCCAGCTTCAGGGGCGAGCCGAGCCAGGCGATCTGCCCTTGCAGCTTGCCGCTGGCTTGGCGCACCACATCTTTCATGCCCATCCGCGCCAGCAAGGCACCTCCGTCAACAATGTCCAGCTTGAAGTTCAACACCGTGCGTCGGCGCTCTGGCCCCGTCATGTTGGCCGCCGCCAATGCCGCACCTTGGGCATTGACTCGGGTCCAGTTACCGCTGGCTGTCAGGGTGGCCTCGGGCACAGTCAGGTTGAATTTATTCAAACGCCATTCGCGCACGCCCCCCGGCGCGCCTGGCTGGCTGGCTGCGCTGCGGTTGATGGCTTCCACCTCCAGTCGACCCAAACGCTTGCCACGCAATTCAAAATCGTCCACCACAATGTCCAGTGCCGGCACACTGGTGGGCGGGGCATCCAGCAGGGCCTCGACATCGGTGGCCGTTGACGGCGTGACCGTCAGGCGGGCCAGGCGCGCGTAGACCCGTGCGGCGCTGGCCGCCACACCCTCGGTGGGCTGGCGGTATTCCAGGTAACCATTGAGTTCGTTGGCATCCAGATTGGCACGCCACAGGTTGCCCTCACGCCCACCGCCCAGCACCACCTGGTTAAATTGGCGTCCACCAAAACTCAGGGTGTCGGCCCGCACCGCCAAGGTGGTGGGCAAATAAGCCTGCGCCAACTGGCTGCTGTCGGCGCTGCCTGAGCCGCTGAGTTGGGACAACGCATCCGTCCAGGCATCGACGTTGAACTGCGACAGCTTGATGTTGGCAGTCACCCCTTGCATCGGCAAGGCCACCGACTCAAAGCCCTCCAGGCCGACCCCGATGGCACCGCGCAGCACCCGTGGCACAGCACCCGAGACATCGTGCTCGTACACCAGACTGCCTACCCCACCCAAATTCAGGCTCAGTCGCTCATGCAGCGGTGCGACCTGACCCGGCCCGGAAGGCGCGATGTTGAGCACCTCGGTCTGCAAACGCAACGCCAGGGGTTTTACAGTGCTCTTTTGCAAAGGCGCGGGCAGGCTCAGCGCCATGCCTTGAAGGTCGCTTTGCACCACCAATTCAGGCACACCCCGGCGAAAACCCAGGGTGGCGGTATAGGCCGCGCTGCCATTGGCCTGGTGCGCCAACCGCGCCACAAAACCCAGTTCACTGGCTTGGCGCAGCCCCTCAGCGCTGGCGGTGCCCGTGGCACGAATCAGGGTTGGGGCTGTGCGCCCGGCATCGGCAACCGACCCCAGCACCAGGCCCCCGTCCAGACGCGCCTCACCACCCAACAGACGGGCCTGCACCCCCACCAAGCTCAACCCGCTCTGGGAAAAATTGAGCTGGCCGCGCGCCCGCGTCAGCTTGGGTGAATCGGGAGTGATCTGCACATCGTTGCCCGCAAAAACCAAACTGCCTTGCACAGTGGACTTGTCCATTTGGGCAATGGGCAACACCAGCTTGAATTTGGCATCGAGCGGGCCATTGGCGAGTGAATGCGCCAGCACATCACCCAGCAAGCCCCCAAGCGGTGCGCTGTTGACCACCCGCAAGGCATCACCCAGCGGACCCTTGAGCTCTGCATTGAGCACCACCGTGGTCTTTTCCAGGTCGGCAATCTGCGCTTCTGCCCGGGTAATTTGCACCATGGGCGCCTCGGTGAACCTGGCTTTGGCCTCTTTCACCGACAACTGCATGCGGTCAATCACCAGCTGACCACTCAGCCCGGTCAGGCTGGGCCAAGGCAA
The DNA here is from genome assembly GCA_044344025.1 of Rhodoferax sp. GTDB lineage: Bacteria > Pseudomonadota > Gammaproteobacteria > Burkholderiales > Burkholderiaceae_C > Rhodoferax. The sequence goes on along the minus strand of JBIJDQ010000176.1, from coordinate 3,055 downwards.
TTCCTGGGGTGTTTGCAGGCTGCGGGGCACGTAATCAAGCGCGGCATCACGCACATCGGCACTGACCCTGAAGCTGCCCTGGCGCGGGTCAATTTGTGGCATTTGGTTGATGTCACCCTTGATGGCAAAACGCACGTTGCTGGCAGTGCCCGCCTTGACCGCCTCGCGCACATAGTCGCGCGCCTCCTGGTCAATCACCAATGGCAAATAACGGTGCACCCGGGTGCCATCAACCCGGCTGAGGTTGGCCTGCAGGTCAATCACGCCCGGAAACCGGCTGCCCCCGCCCGCCTTGCCCACGTTCGAGGTTTCCCACTTGACTTGCGCCGTGCCCTGGGTGTCGGCATTGGCAAACGTCAGTTCAGTGGCCTGAATGGCAATGCGCTCACCCTGGGTCTGCCAGCGCACCTGGCCGCTGAGTTGGCCAACCTCAATCAGGCTGTCCTGCAAGATGCCGGGCAAGTCCACACTGCCCTGGTTCATCACCACGCTGGCCCGCCCGGACTGTTGGTCCAGCTCAAACTCCACACCCAAACCCCGCAGCCCCGGCGCTGGCACCACGGCAGCCAGGTCAAGTGCGCTGATACGCCCTTTGGCGTTGTATTTTTCCAGGGCGTGGCCAGGTCCTTGCCAACCCAAAACCAACTTTTCGACCTGCCCCTTTGGGGCATAAGCCACCAGCTTTTCACGCCAATGGGGCTGTAGTGGCAGGCGCTGGGCCACTGCAGCCAGCGCGGCCAGGTCCAGCCGATCCGCCTGCAGCTCGCCACGGGCGGGCGTTTTCCCATCAGCCCCCCGGTACGCCACATGCAGGTTGCCACCTGGCCAGCGCAACCCGTCCAACGCCTCAAAACTCAGCGCCTGGGTGAACAACTCAAACCCACCAGCAAGCATGCGCCCCCCCACCCGACCCTGCACTTCACGCAGGACCAACGGCGCCAAATCATGGCCCAGGGTCACGTTCACCTCGCTTAAGGCCACATCTGCCGTGGCACCTGTGGCCACCCCCTGGCGCACATCCACCCAGGCCCGTAGCGTGCCCCGGCCTTGGCTGAGGTTGACCCCCAAGTCAACATAACGGCGCAGTTCAGACAGGTCAATGCGCTCAAACGCGCTGTAAACCTCGCCATCCCAGTCTTGCCAACGGCCATTTTGACGGGACAACAAAGGCTGCAAAAACCGCCCCCGCACACTGAAGCGTTCACCCCAAGCCGGCGGCGGGATGGCATCCAGACGCACATCGTGGTGGCGCCCCAAGTTGCGCACCACAGCGTCCACCTTTTGCAACACCAGGGTATCGGTGCCCCGCTGCTCGTCGGTCCAGCGCAACACACCATCATGAATGGCAAACTCGATCTGGGAAAAAAACCAGTTCAAGGCGGTCGCGTCCTGGCCTTGGGCATTGGCCAGGTCCAGACCCGCCACAGTGATGCGACCATCTGACAGGCGACGCACATCCAGCTTGGGGGCATCCAGGTAAACCTGCTCAAATCCGAGGCGCCAGCTGGAGCGCGGCGACACCGCCACCAGCACCCGCGGCAGGCTCAAGGCCACCCGACTCTGGGCATCCAGCAAGGTCACCTCGGTCAATTCAAACGAGGGCATCAACCCACTGGACTGGGCGCTAATGGCCCCTATGCGCACCGGTACGCCCAGGGTACGCGTGACCAGAGCCTCCAGTGTCGGGCGAAATTCGTCGATTCGCGGCACAATCAGCCAAGTCAGCGCGCCCCATACCAAACCCAGCAACAACCAGGCCAGCAACACCGCAGCCAGCAACCAACGGGTCACACCGGACCAGGTTTTCAGCAGTTTGGAGGGGAGTGGCAACACATTGATTGAAAAGTATTTATTCAAACAGAATTATGACCCGCCCACCCATGGCACTCTACTCCCGCTTCGCCCAACGCATCCACCGCCGCTATGAGGCACTGATTCCCCTCCTGCCTGCTGGCACGCCGGGCCCCAGCCACATGCAAGCGGTGTTTGACGCGCTGTTGGCTCAAGGCCAAAGCGGCGCCAGCGCACTGCGCATCACACGCCAACTTGTCATCGAGCGCCTACTGGCACAAGACTGCGACCACCAACTCTCGCTGGCCCACGTGACCCAGGCCATGACCGATCTGGCCGAATTTTCGCTGAACCTGGCACTCACACAGTCCATGGCAGCGCTTGACCAGACCCACGGTGCACCCTTGGCCCCCAATGGCCAACGGGCGCAGGTGTGGGTCGTGGGCATGGGCAAACTGGGGGCCCGGGAACTCAATGTGTCAAGCGATATTGACCTGATCTATATCTACGACGAAGACGGCGACACCGCCGGTGACGCCCATGGCCGTGGCCGCATCACCAACCACGAGTACTTTGGCAAGGTGGTGCGCGCCATTTATGCTCTGGTGGGCGACACCACCGAGCATGGCTTTGTGTTCCGGGTGGACTTGGCCCTGCGACCCAACGGCAACTCGGGGCCAGCCGCCGTGTCGCTGGATGCGCTGGAGCAGTATTTGCATGTGCAAGGGCGCGAATGGGAGCGGTTTGCCTGGCTCAAAAGCCGGGTCGTGGCCCCTTTTGAGAGCGTCAAAAGCGGTGCCATTCTGGCCCTGCGCCAGGTGGTGATGCCGTTTGTGTTCAGGCGCTACCTGGACTACAGCGTGTTTGACTCACTGCGCGTGCTGCACCAGCAAATCCGCGACCATGCGGCCAAGCGCAGCGCGGGGCGCCCGGAGCGCGCCAACGACGTGAAGCTGTCACGTGGCGGCATCCGTGAGATTGAATTTACCGTGCAACTGTTGCAGGTGGTACGCGGTGGCCAATTCCCCGAGTTGCGCACCCGCCCGACCTTAAGCGCCCTGCCACGCCTGGTGCGCGCCGGGCTGATGGAAGCCGCACCCGCCCAAGCACTGGCCCAGGCCTATGTGTTTTTGCGCCAACTTGAGCACCGCATTCAGTACCTGGACGACCAGCAAACCCATGTGTTGCCCACCAATGACCAGGATTTGACCTGGATCGCCCAAACCATGGGGTTCGAGACTTCACAGCAGTTGCTCAAACAACT
>JBIJDQ010000175.1:0-5485 GCA_044344025.1 Rhodoferax sp. | reverse complement strand
GCCCACCAACCCTGTGGACAATGACAAGATGCCGCAAACCAGCCAGACCCAGCGCAACCAGCGTGGTGTATCTGCGTGGCTAGAAATGGGCTCGTTCATGGGTCGATTGGTATTGGTGAGGGGCCAAGGGTAACGCCATTTGCCAAGCCTGATTGGACTGCGTTTGCGGAAAGTCAAACCTGGGTGGGACGGGTTTGACCCAACCGCTTGACCAAGGCCAACCACAGGCAGATACTGTTGTTTGAATGGACTTGTAACCCGGCGCGTCTGGCGCAGTTGGGGGTAATGGACTCATTCACTTGTTTGCTGAATGTTTTTTTAACCATGCCAAATTACTATGAACATTTCTCAAAAATACATCTACGTCTTTGGCTCCAGCCGCACGGACGGGGCCGCCCACATGAAAAACCTGCTGGGCGGCAAAGGTGCGAATCTGGCCGAAATGTGCCGCCTGGGCATCGTGGTGCCCTCGGGCTTCACTATTAGCACCGAGGCTTGCACAGCGTTTACCGAGAAAGGCCGAGATGCCGTATGGAAGCTGATTGAAGCAGAAGTGCGGCAAGGCGTGGCTTTTGTTGAGGCCGAAATGGGCAAAACCTTTGGCAACGCGGCCGACCCCCTGCTGTTGTCGGTGCGCTCGGGCGCGCGTGCCTCCATGCCCGGCATGATGGACACCATTTTGAACCTGGGCCTCAATGACGAGGCCGTTCTGGGCCTGGCGGCCAAGGCCAATAACGAGCGTTTTGCCTGGGATTCTTATCGGCGTTTTATCCAGATGTACGGTGACGTGGTGATGGGCCTCAAACCCCTGTCCAAAGAAGAACATGACCCGTTTGAGATCATCATCGAAACCCTGAAGGAAAAACGCGGTGTGAAACTTGACACCGATCTCGATGCTGCCGATTTGAAAGAGCTGGTACAGCGCTTCAAGGCCTTGATTCGGGCGCGGCTAGGGTGCGACTTTCCCACCGATCCCTGGGAGCAGCTTTGGGGTGCTGTTTGGGCTGTGTTTGAGAGCTGGAACAACGAACGCGCCTGCGTTTACCGCGAGTTGAACGACATTCCGGCCAGTTGGGGCACTGCCGTCAACGTGCAGGCCATGGTGTTTGGCAACCTGGGCGACAGCAGTGCCACCGGGGTGGCTTTTTCGCGTGATGCAGGCACCGGTGAAGATCTGTTCAATGGCGAGTTTCTGGTCAATGCACAGGGTGAAGACGTGGTGGCGGGCATTCGCACGCCGCAACAGGTGTCACGGTTAGGCTCGCGCCGCTGGGCCGAGCTGGCGCTGGTGTCTGAGGAGGTGCGCGCCAGCCAATACCCATCGCTGGAAGAACTGATGCCGCAGATTTACCAGCAGTTGCTGCAATTTGAGACCCAGCTGGAAAACCACTTCAAGGACATGCAGGACATTGAATTCACCATTCAGCAAGGCAAACTCTGGATGCTGCAAACCCGCAATGGCAAACGCACCGGCGCCGCCATGGTGCGCATCGCCATGGAAATGTTGCAGCAGGGCATGATTGACGAAAAAACCGCGCTGCAGCGTGTGGCACCGGATCGACTCAACGAGTTGCTGCACCCGATTTTTGACCCCAAGGCACTCGCTGCTGCGGTGTTGATCGCACGCGGATTGCCAGCCTCACCGGGCGCGGCGACCGGCCAGATCGTGTTTTTTGCCGACGAGGCCGAAACCTGGGTGAAGGCGGGCAAGGCGGTCATTTTGGTGCGCCAGGAAACCTCGCCCGAAGACCTGCGTGGCATGAGTGTGGCGAAAGGCATTCTGACGGCGCGTGGTGGCATGACCTCACACGCCGCAGTGGTGGCGCGTGGCATGGGCAAGTGTTGCGTGTCTGGCGCCGGTGCGGTGCATGTGGACCTTAAAGCCCGCACCATGACGGTAGAGGCCATGGTCTACCAAGAGGGTGACTGGATTTCATTGAACGGCTCGACCGGTGAGGTGCTTGAGGGAAAAATTGCCACCAAAGATGCCGAACTCAGCGGTGACTTTGGCGCCCTGATGGCCTTGGCAGATAAATACAAACGCATGGAAGTGCGGGCCAACGCCGACACCCCGTTGGATGCCAAGGTAGCTCACAGCTTTGGTGCCACCGGCATTGGCCTTTGCCGCACCGAACACATGTTTTTTGAAGGCGCACGCATTCTTGCGGTGCGTGAAATGATTCTGGCCGATAACGAGGCGGGCCGCCGCAAGGCGCTGGCCAAGCTGTTGCCCATGCAGCGTGGTGACTTTGAAGGCCTGTTCCGCGAAATGCATGACCTGCCCGTGACCATTCGCCTGCTTGATCCGCCCTTGCACGAGTTTTTGCCGCACGACGACGCCAACCAGCGTGTCATGGCCACCGAGATGAAGGTGCCGCTGGGCAAGATCAAGATGCGGGTGGAAGAACTGCACGAGTTCAACCCCATGATGGGCCACCGGGGTTGCCGTTTGGGCATTACCTACCCAGAAGTCACTGAAATGCAAACCCGTGCCGTGCTGGAAGCCGCACTCAATGTGCGTTCGCTGGGCATTCATGTCAAGGTCGAGATCATGGTTCCGCTGGTGGGGACCGTGCGAGAGTTCAACGCCCAGGCCGAGGTGATTCGCCGGACCGCCGCCACGGTGTTTGCCGAGCGGGGTGAAACCGTGGACTACCTGCTGGGCACCATGATCGAGACCCCGCGCGCTGCCCTGATTGCCGACAGCATTGGCAAACAGGCCGAGTTCTTCTCGTTTGGCACCAACGACTTGACGCAGATGACACTGGGCTTTTCGCGCGACGATGCGGGCAAGTTTTTGCCGGAATACCTTAAACGTGGCATTTACGAGCATGACCCATTTCGCTCCATCGACCAAAAAGGTGTCGGCGTGCTGGTACAGATGGCAGTGGAAAAGGGCCGCAGCGTGCGCCCCGACATTGAGGTGGGTGTGTGTGGCGAACACGGTGGCGACCCGGCATCGGTGGCGTTTTTCCACCGGGTGGGGCTGGACTATGTGAGCTGCTCACCCTACCGCGTGCCCATTGCCCGACTGGCCGCAGCCCAAGCGGCGCTGGGGTAACGGGCTTCCCTGGAACAACCCATTTTTCAGACATGTCCAACACCATGCCAACTGCTTTCGGCCAGGGCGATACCTTACAACCGGATACTTTGCATGCATTGATTGCAAGTTACGGCGCGTCACCCCATGCGCTGGTGCAGATTCTGCGGGAGGTGCAGGCGCTGCACGGCTGGCTGCCCCGTGATGTGCTGGGTGAAATCTCATCCGCGCTGGGCCTCACCCTGGCCCACGTGCAAGGGGTGGCCGGGTTCTACCGCTTCTTTCACACCCAACCCGTTGGCAGCTACCGGGTGCTGTTCAGTAACAACATCACCGACCGCATGCTGGGCAACGAGGCTTTGATGCAGGACTTGTGTCAACGCCTGGGTGTCACACGGGGCCAGGTGCGTGCGGATGGACGCGTCAGCGTTGAGTTGGCCTCTTGCACCGGATTGTGCGACCAAGGCCCGGCGCTGCTGGTCAACCACCACCAGGTGGTGACACGCTTGACACCGGAGCGCATCGCACAGATCGCGGCTTTGATCGAGGCCCAGGTTGCCCCATCGCAGTGGCCGCCAGAGTGGTCGCGTGTGGATGACCAGATTTGGCTGGCTGATGTCAAGCTGGGTGCCCAGCCCGTACCCGGCGAAGCCTTGGCCGCTGCCATGGCGCGTGGACCGCAGGGCATGCTGGATGACCTCAAACGCGCCAAGCTGCGTGGGCGCGGCGGTGCTGGCTATGCCACCGCTACCAAGTGGCAACTTTGCCGCAATGCGCCAGGCGAGACCCACTATGTGGTCTGCAATGCGGACGAAGGTGAACCCGGAACCTTCAAGGACCGCGTGTTGTTGACCAGTTACGCCGATGGTGTGGTTGAGGGCATGACCATTGCCGCTCTGGTGGTGGGTGCGCGTCGCGGATATATTTACTTGCGTGGCGAATACCGCTACCTGCTGGCGCATTTGCAGGCCGTGTTGCAACGCCGCCGTGCGCAAAACCTGTTGGGTTTGGCGATAAAAGGGCAGGGCGGCTTTGATTTCGACATCGACATTCACATCGGTGCCGGTGCTTATGTGTGCGGCGAAGAATCTGCGTTGATCGAGTCCCTGGAGGGTAAGCGTGGCACGCCGCGCGTTCGCCCGCCGTTTCCGGTGACCAGCGGTTACCTTGGGCAGCCCACCACGGTCAACAATGTGGAAACTTTCAGTGCGGTCACCCACATTGCCCTGCATGGCGGTGACTGGTGGTCACGCATTGGCACACCCCAGTCAACTGGCACCAAAATTCACTCGGTCAGCGGCGACTGCGCCCGCCCCGGCATCTACGAGTACCCGTTTGGCACCCGTATTGGGCGCATTCTGGAAGACTGTGGTGCGGTGGACACGCAGGCGGTTCAGGTGGGTGGGCCGTCCGGGGTATGCCTGTCGGCATTCGAGTTCAATCGCCGCATTGGCTTTGAGGACGTGCCTACGGCGGGGGCCTTCATGGTGTTTGACCGCTCCCGCGACATGTTTACCGTGGCGCGCAACTTTGCACATTTCTTTGCCCACGAGAGTTGTGGGTTCTGCACACCCTGCCGGGTGGGCACCAAGCTGGTGGTGCGGCGCATGGAAAAGCTCCAACGTGGTGATGGCTCGGCTGCCGACGTGCAAGTGCTCTTTGAGTTGGACAAGCTGATGCATGGCACCACCCATTGCGGCCTGGGCGCTGCCGCCTGCAACCCATTGCGCGACACCATTGCCAAGTTTCGCCCGGCCTATGAGCGGCATTTGAAGTCGCTGCATTTTGTGCCCGGTTTTGACCTTGATGCCGAATTGTCTCTGGCCCGGCTTGCCACCAACCGCGACGACCGTGGCGCACACCTGGAGAACCTGCCATGAGCAGCCTGCGCATTGATGCCCTTAGCCCGGGCACGTTTGAGCTTGACGGTCACGATGTGGATTTTGCGCCAGGCGACACCATTTTGCGTGCCGCCACGCGGGCGGGTCACTACATACCGCACCTGTGCTGGAAACCCGAATTTGCGCCGCATGGGTCATGCCGACTGTGCACCGTCAAGGTCAATGGCCGAATGGGTGCGGCATGCACGGTGCTGGCAAGTGCCGGGCAAGACGTGCAAAGCAACACCGATGAACTCAATGCACAACGCAAGACGCTGTTGCAGATGCTGTTTGTCGAAGGCAACCATTTTTGCCCCTCGTGTGAAAAAAGTGGTGATTGCCTGCTACAGGCCACCGCGTATGAAGTTGGCATGGAGGGGCCCTATTTTGAGGAGCTGTACCCCAACCGCCCGGTGGATGCCAGCCACCCTGATGTGCTGCTGGACCTGAACCGCTGCATTTTGTGCAGCCTGTGTGTGCGGGCCAGTGCCACAGTGGATGGCAAAAACGTGTTTGCCATTGATGGCCATGGCATTCAGACCCACTTGATCGTGAACAGCCGCAG
>JBIJDQ010000174.1:0-5487 GCA_044344025.1 Rhodoferax sp. | reverse complement strand
CTCAAACGCCGCTATTTCTTCGGGGTAAAAAAATTCCACCTGGTTAAGTGTTTTGTTTGGCCCCATCGGGTGCAGGGTGGACACGGTGAGCACGTGCGGGTACCACTCGACCATGATGTGTGGGTAGTAGGTGAGCCAGATGGCCCCGCGCGGTGGTTGGGCACCGTTGCGGTATTTGAGCAGCGCATCGTGCCAGCGCTGGTAAACCGGTGAGCCCGGTTTGCCAAACGCCTTGGAAACGCCCACGGTTTGCACCGAAAACTGCTCGCCAAACTGCCAGCGCAAGTCGTCACAGGTCACAAAGTTGCCCAGGCCAGGGTGGAACGGGCCCACGTGGTAGTCCTCCAGGTAGACCTCGATGAAAGTTTTCCAGTTGTAGTTGCACTCGTGCAACTCAACTCTGTCAAGCACATAGCCTGAAAAGTCCAGCGCCGCCGCTTCTCCCATGCCAGCCAGGTCTGCGGCAACGTTGCAGCCATTGTCTTCAAACAGCATTCCGTTCCATTCACGCAAGGGCGTGTTGCGCAGGTTCAGGCAGGGGTCCACCGGGAAGTGTGGTGCGCCTATGAGTTTGCCGGCCGGGTTGATGCCAGTGGCATCGCCACCGCTGTAAGTCCAGCGGTGAATCGGGCAGACGATGTTGCCTGCGGACTCAACTGGCAGCGCGCCGCGCCCCTTGAGCATGATGGCCTGGCGGTGGCGGCAAACATTGGAGATGAGTTCAATGCCACTTGGGGTGTGCACCAGCGCCCGGCCTTCGCCCTCAAACGCCAGGGTGGCATAGTCGCCCACATTGGGCACACTTAGCGCGTGACCCACGTAACGTGGTCCCCGCTGGAAAAGGGTGGCTTGTTCGCGCTGGTACAGCGCGGCATCAAAATAAGAACTAACTGGTAGTTGGCCGTTGGCCTGCTGCAGTTGAAGACTTAAATCAGACATGGGTGACCTGACCTAAAGACTCTCCACAGGGAGATGCACATACAGTGCGGGACTAAAAAACCAGCCGGGGCTGGCGCGAAAGCCATTGATTGTACCGGTCGGGTGTTTTTGCGGTTGGCTGATTTATGATCATGGCTGATCGTTGCCTAAAGGGCGATGGCCCCTGAAAAACCTGAAAGAAATACCAAATGAAACGTCAATTTTTGGGTGGATTTTTGGCAAGTGTGTTGGCGCTTGGCCTGACAGTCCTGCCTCAAGCAGCCTTTGCCGAGCCGACAACCTACAGCTTTTCACCGGTCAACCAGTTTGGCATCCAGCTGACGGCAGCTTACTGGAACCCCATCATTGCCTATGTGTCGGAGAAAAGTGGTGTCAAGCTCAACCTGAAAATTGGCCGCACCTCGGCAGACACCACCAGCTACGTGTTGGCCAAAGAGGTGGAATTTGTGTTCAGCAACCATTTGTTCAGCCCCCAGCGCGAACAACTGGGCTGGAAGGTGTTTGGGCGCAGGCAAACCCCTGCGTTACAGGGGCAAATTGTGGTGCCTGCTGACTCAGCCATCACCGATCTGGCGCAGTTGCAGGGCCAGGAGATGGCGTTTGCCGGGCCTGAAGCCTTCCTTATTTACAAGGTTCCTTATGCGCATTTGCTAAGCCGAAAAATTGACGTCAAGGTGGTTTTTACGGGCAACCAGGATGCCGCTTTTGCGCAGTTGTTCAGCGGCAAGGTGGCCGCAGCGGGTGGCAATTCGCAGTTGGTAGAGGGCTACACGCGCCGCGAGAGCAAGAAATTCAGGGTGTTATGGAGTTCAGAGCAGTTTCAGGACCTGGCCCTGATGGCCTCGGGCAAAGTGCCAGAGAAAGATGTCAATGCGGTGGCGCAGGCTTTTTTCCAGATGGCCAAAGACCCGGTGGGGCGCGACATCTTGCACCGCGCGTCCAAAGAGGTGGGGTTGCCCAATGATGCCTACTTCATCGCCGCCACAGGGGCTGATTACGCTGCTTACAGACGCTTTTTCCAGACGGCACCTGCCGCGTTGCATTAACAGACCCCCATGAGCTTCCTGCTCAGGCTGTTGCCGAACTCCCTGCTGGGGCGGGTGTTTTCCCTGTATTTGGTGTCGCTGGTACTTTTTGTGTGCGCCGGATTGGGCTTGTTTTACCGGTACCAGTTTGCACAGCACATGGAAGACGAGATGCTGTCGGCAGAGCAGCAGATCAGCCTTGCCGCACAAACCGTGGCTGACAGTGCCGTGATTGGTGATTTCGACACCATTGCCAAAACCCTTAACCGGGTGATCATGCGCTCAAAATTTTCTGAGGTGAAGTTCATCGACCCCTCGGGCTCTGTCCTCAAGGCGGTCAATCAACTGAAGTTTTCGGTGGTGCCCCCCGACTGGTTGGTGCTGCTGGTGCAGGACAGGTTGTTTGACGTGAATCGCAATGTGGTTGTGGGCGGCAAAGACTACGGGGTGTTACGGGTTAGTTTTGCAGCCGCTGAGGTGGCTGAAGAATTGTGGACCATAGTCATTCAGTCCCTGCAACTGGCGTTGCTGGCGGTGGTGATTGGTGCACTGGTGATCTGGGTGCCCCTCAAGCGCTGGCTAGGCAATTTTGACCGGGTGCGCGTCCATGAAAAAGACATTTTGTCAGGCGCGGTGGATGTGGCTGCCCTGCTGGACCGTGACGCACCGATGGAAATTCGCCGCACCTTCGAGATTCTGAGCCGGGCCGCCGGGCACTTGGCTGCGCAACGAGAAGAGGCCTCGGTGACTCTGAACGCCATCACCGACGGTGTCTTGACGGTGGACGCACACAAGCGCCTGCTGTACTGCAACCCGGCTGCGGAGCAGATGCTGGGCATTTCTGCCGTACAGCTGGTAGGGCAGGGCATTCCGGCGCACCTGACTGATGCCGTGGCGGGCACCAAAGCCGCACTGGACTGGCAGCAGCGCCAAATTGACGTGACAGGGCCCGATGGCATCAAGAAGACGCTTGATGCCACGTTTTCAAGCATTCATGCCAGTGACCAGACCGCAGCGGCTTATGTGCTGACGTTTCGCGACGTGACCCAGCAGCAAGCCCTGAACCAGCAACTGCGTGCCGAGTTGCAAATGCGCCAACGTGCGCTAGAGGCCTTGCGTCAGGTGCTTGACACCTTTGAGCCACAGGGTGAGGAGTCTGCTTCTCGGCCAGTGGCTGACGACCTGGAGTCGCTCACTCGCCGTGTCGTGACCCTCAACAACGAGCGTGAATTGGGCCGCCGTGCCCTTGCCAACCAGAAGTTCGCGCTGGACCAGCACGCCATTGTGAGCATCAGCAACCTCAGTGGTGAGATCATTTACGCCAATGACCGGTTTTGTGACATCAGTGGTTACAGCCGCGCTGAGCTGCTGGGTGCCAACCACCGGATTGTCAAATCGGGCATTCATTCCCCTGAATTTTTTGAAACCCTGTGGAGAACCATTGCCAGCGGCCGGGTCTGGCACGGGGAAATCTGTAACCTGAGCAAACAGGGCCAGCTTTATTGGGTGGATGTGACGGTAGTTCCCATGCTGGGCAGCCAGGGCTTGCCAGAACAATACATTGCCATTCGCACCGATATTTCAGCCCGAAAAGCTGCCGAGGTCGAATTGGAGGCGCAATTGCGCTTTGTGGAAGTGCTGCTTGAGGCCACACCTACGGCCATTTACCTGAAAGACACTGCGGGGCGTTACCTGCGTTTTAACAAAGCCTTTGAAGACCTGGTTGGCATCAAGCGCGCGCAATGGGTGGGACGCACCGTGTTCGACCTTGTGCCGGGTGAGGTTGCGACGTTGATGCACGCCAAGGACCAGGAGTTGTACAAGTCGGGTCAGATCCAGACCTATGAGGCCAGTTTTACCCAGCGCAGCACTGGGGTGATTCTGGACGGGCTGTACCGCAAGGCACCGCTGACCGACAGCGACGGCCATATCACCGGCCTGGTGGGTACTATTTTGGACATCACAGAGCGAAATCGCCTAAGTGAGGCCCTGCAAATGGCCAAACTGAGGGCGGAGTCAGCCAACCAGGCGAAAAGTGATTTCCTGGCCAACATGAGCCATGAGATCAGAACCCCCATGAACGGTGTGATGGGCATGACCGACCTGGCGCTGGAGACCCCGCTGTCGCCGGTTCAGCGCGAATACCTTGAGATTGTCAAAAGTTCAGCGCTGTCCCTGATGGTGATCCTGAACGACATTCTGGATTTCTCGAAAATCGAGGCGGGCAAACTCAACATTGAGTCGGTGGTGTGTTCCCTGCCTGAAATAATCACCAACACGCTCAAGACCATAGATGCGCGCGCCAGCAAGAAGGGCCTGGCCCTGATTTCCGAGTTTGAACCCGATCTGCCGCAATGGGTGTGGACCGACCCGGGGCGCATTCGTCAGGTGTTGACCAACCTGTGTGACAACGCCATCAAATTCACCTCAAAAGGCAGTGTCACCGTGCGGACCAGTGCGCAGGTCCGTGCGGAAGGGGCTTGCGAGGTTCATGTTTCCGTGCGTGATACGGGTATAGGCATCCCCAAAGATAAGCAGCACGGTGTGTTTGAGGCCTTTACCCAGGCCGATGCCTCCACCACCCGCCGGTTTGGCGGCACCGGGCTGGGTTTGACGATTTGCGCCCGACTTGTGCAACTGATGGGCGGGCGCATCTGGGTCGAGAGCACGCCAGGTGAGGGCAGTACGTTTCACTTCACTCTGCTGGTGCGCGTAGCCTCTGCCAAAACTGCACTCCCGGCAGAGGCGCCTGCGCTGGTGCTTGATGAGGCATCCGCGCCAGACCCGGTGCGGCCTGTTCAGGTCTTGCTGGTGGAAGACCACCCGGTGAACCAGATGCTGGCGACCACCATTCTGAGGCGCTGGGGTTACACCGTGGTGCTGGCTGCCAATGGGCGCGAGGCTGTGGACCTGTTTGGCACCCAGCATTGGGACATTGTGTTGATGGACATGCAGATGCCGGTGATGGGTGGGCTGGAAGCCACCCAACTGATTCGGGCCAGCGAGTTGCCGGGGCAACACACCCCAATCATCGCCATGACTGCCAATGCCATGGCCTCAGATCGCCAAGCGTGTCTGGATGCTGGCATGGACGGCCACGTGGCCAAACCCTTCAATGTGGCCATTTTGCAAGCTGCTATAGACCGCTGTTTGGTGCAGGAACCCATCGTTGACAGCTAGGCCGGACAGGCGAGCGCCTAAAATCACGCTTTTGTCACCGGGAGTATTGCGACACATGGCTACCGCCTCCAAACACAGCGCAGCGCCGGCCAGCTACGAGGCCGCTCTGCTAGAGCTGGAACAACTGCTGGCCCGACTGGAGTCTGGCGACATGCCGCTGGCGCAACTGCTCACCCAGTACCAGCGCGGCGCGGAGTTGCTCAAGTTTTGTCGTGGCCAGCTCGAAGCAGTCGAAAACCAGGTCAAAGTGCTCGACGCAGGCACGCTTAAAACATGGAGCCCCGAGTGACCCCGTTCCCTCTTGACTTCACCGCCTGGATGAGCGCCGAGCTGGCGCGGGTGG
>JBIJDQ010000011.1:0-18097 GCA_044344025.1 Rhodoferax sp. | reverse complement strand
TCACGGTGAAGCTAATTGCTCCGATCGCCATGGAAGAAGGTCTGCGTTTTGCTATCCGTGAAGGTGGCAAGACCGTTGGTGCGGGTGTGGTTGCCAAGGTTATTGCTTAACAAGGTTATTTGGAAAGGCTGAGCGACAAGGCGCGAGCCAGCTCCGCACTTAAATGATTCGATAGGGGCATAGCTCAATTGGCAGAGCGTCGGTCTCCAAAACCGAAGGTTGTAAGTTCGATTCTTACTGCCCCTGCCACCTGGTTTAAGGTGGAAAAATAAGAAGCCCGCTATGAAAATAGCGGGCTTGTGCGTCTAAAGGTCGCGCGATAGACAGGCAATTCTCAGGCGCAAGTCAACTTAATAATGGCAACCACACAAGTACAAACTGTTAATACCTCTGCCGACAAAGCTAAGTTGGCTGCCGCGGCTGTCATGGTCCTACTCGCTTTGGTGGCCTACTACGCGCTGGCCAAGCAAGGCTCTCTTTTTCAATGGCTAGGCCTTCTTGTGGGTCTTGCTGCGGCGGTGGGAATATTCTTGATGTCCGAGTCGGGCAAGGCACTGGTCGGATTTGGTCATGAGTCCGTGCGTGAAGTCAAGAAGGTTGTTTGGCCAGCACGTAAAGAGGCTGTTCAAATGACTGCCTACGTTTTTGGCTTTGTCTTGCTCATGGCGATTTTTTTGTGGCTGACCGACAAGACGCTTGAGTGGGTTTTTTACGATTTGATTCTGGGCTGGAAAAAATAATGAATGATGCTGTAGAAACCGTCACGCCAAGCCCGCTTACCGCAGCTCAAACCTTGGCAGCGCCAGCTGCCAATCCTGATTTGCGTTGGTATGTTGTTCATGCCTATTCAGGTATGGAAAAAGCGGTTGAGCGCAATATTCTTGAGCGCATTAATCGGGCAGGCATGCAGTCCAAATTCGGTCGAATTTTGGTGCCGATGGAAGAAGTGGTTGAGATCAAAAATGGTCAGAAGAAAACCACTGAGCGCAAGTTTTTTCCAGGCTATGTCTTGGTTGAAATGGTCATGGATGACGACACTTGGCACCTTGTGAAGCACACAAATAAGGTGACGGGTTTCGTTGGTGGAGGAAAAACTCGACCATCGCCAATTTCTGAAGCTGAGGTCCAGAAAATCGTTAGTCAGATGCAAGAAGGAACAGAAAAGCCACGTCATAAAGTCGAATTTGTGGTGGGCGAGATGGTTCGTGTCAAAGAAGGGCCGTTTGCAGACTTCACCGGTTCAGTTGACGAAGTGAATTACGAGAAAAGTAAAGTGCGCGTGGCTGTAACGATTTTTGGTCGGTCAACACCTGTGGAGCTTGAGTTTTCGCAGGTTGAAAAAACCTGATGGTGTAGCGTATTCAGCGGCGTAGTCGCAAATTTTTAATTGAGAATGTCGCGCTTTTCGACTCGGCGCGAATGCAAGAGGTGAGTCGTCAACATCGGGGAGCTGAAGGCGTGCACAGTGCACACCAAGGCGTTAGAACCCGTTAGGAGCTTAAAGATGGCGAAAAAAATCGTCGGTTTTGTCAAGCTGCAAGTACCTGCAGGCAAGGCAAACCCTTCCCCCCCAATCGGTCCAGCATTAGGCCAACGTGGCTTGAACATCATGGAGTTCTGCAAGGCGTTTAACGCCCAGACCCAAGGAATCGAGCCAGGTCTTCCTTTGCCCGTTGTGATCACAGCGTTTGCCGACAAGAGCTTCACTTTTGTCATCAAGTCGCCACCGTCATCCATCCTGATCAAAAAAGCGGTCAAGATTGACAAGGGTTCTGCGAACCCACTCAAAACCAAGGTTGGCAAGATCACGCGCGCTCAGCTCGAAGAAATCGCCAAGACCAAGATGAAAGACCTGACTGCAGCCGATATGGATGCAGCAGTTCGGACCATTGCTGGTTCAGCTCGCTCGATGGGCGTGAATGTGGAGGGTGTGTAAATGGCTCGCTTGACAAAGAAACAAAAAACACAACAAGGCAAAGTGGACAGCGGTAAGCTTTACGCGATTGTTGATGCCCTTGGCCTTGTAAAAGAATTCGCCAACGCAAAGTTTGACGAGTCCATCGATGTGGCGGTGCAACTGGGCATTGACGCAAAGAAATCTGACCAAGTCGTGCGTGGTGCCGTGGTGTTGCCTAACGGCACTGGCAAAACAAAACGCGTTGCGGTGTTTGCCCAAGGTGCCAAGGCTGAAGAAGCCAAGGCAGCTGGCGCTGACATTGTCGGCATGGATGACCTGGCTGCCATGATTAAAGCGGGCAACATGCCGTTTGACATCGTGATTGCTGCGCCTGATGCGATGCGCGTTGTTGGTACCTTGGGGCAGATTCTTGGCCCACGTGGTCTGATGCCCAATCCAAAGGTTGGCACGGTAACTCCTGATGTGGCCGGTGCGGTGCGCAATGCCAAGGCAGGTCAGGTGCAGTTTCGGGTCGACAAGGCCGGTATTGTTCATTCCACTATTGGCCGTCGCTCGTTTGACAACGACAAGCTCAAAGGGAATTTGGCCGCTTTGGTAGAGGCTCTGGCAAAAGCAAAGCCCGCAACTAGCAAGGGCCTGTACCTGCGCAAGGTGGCTGTTTCTAGCACCATGGGTGTGGGTGTTCGTGTAGATTTGCAAACCATTGCGGCTTAAGGCGCAGTGTAGTGAAATCTGGTGGCCCGATCGGGTTGCCTGATGTGGTGGGCTGCTTGTCTGCGATATGACAAGCAGGCCATCCAAGACCGTTGGTGTGCAGGTGAGGAGACTCTCTGCGCTTAATCCGTAAAAGCCAACGCAGATGGCGATCCCGCTGCCAAAGAATTGAAAAGTTCCTAAACAGTTGGTCGCTGAAATGTGGCGTGTTCCAAGTGGCGCAATCAAAGCTGCTGAAGAGCACATTTTGAAGGAGTTGACCTTGAGTTTAAATCGCAGTGAGAAAGAAGCGGTCATCAGTGATGTGACTGGCCTCGCCGCTAAAGCTCAAACGCTCGTGATGGCGGAATACCGTGGCATCAAGGTAGCCGACATGACCAAATTGCGCTCGACAGCGCGCAGCAATGGTGTGAGCCTGAGTGTGTTGAAAAACACCTTGGCACGCCGTGCTGTGGCTGGAAGCGGCTTTGAGGTGGTGTCTGACTTGATGACTGGTCCGCTGATCTACGGCTTTTCCGAAGATGCAGTGGCAGCCGCACGAGTGGTTGCTGACTTTGCGAAGACCAACGACAAGTTGGTGATTCGTGGTGGTGCATACGGCGGCAAAGCTTTGGATGTAGACGGCGTGAAGCAACTGGCGAGCATCCCCTCTAAAGAGGTGTTGTTGGCTCAGCTGTTGGGCTTGATGCAGTCTCCAATTTCGCGTACAGCACGGGTGCTGGCAGCGATTGCGGAGAAAAAAGGCGCGGGTGCAGAAGCCACTCTGGCTGAGCCTGTTGAAGCAGTTGCGGCTTGATTGCCCCTGCATTTAGTAACCAATATTGTTAGGAAATAAAAATGGCATTTGATAAAGACGCATTTTTGACCGCGCTCGACAGCATGACGGTCATGGAACTCAACGATCTGGTGAAAGCCATCGAAGAGAAATTTGGCGTGAGCGCTGCAGCCATGTCGGCTCCTGCTGCAGGCGGTGCTGCTGCTGCAGTAGTTGAAGAGAAGACCGAATTCAATGTTGTGCTGCTCGAAGCTGGCGCACAAAAGGTTTCGGTCATCAAGGCTGTTCGTGAAATCACCGGTCTTGGCTTGAAAGAAGCCAAAGACTTGGTCGATGGCGCACCGAAGAACGTCAAGGAAGCCGTTTCCAAGGCTGATGCAGACGCTGCTTTGAAGAAGCTGCTTGACGCAGGTGCCAAGGCTGAACTCAAGTAATTGAGTTGACTTTAGGGCTGGAGTGCTGTCAAAGGCCTCCAGCCTTTCGTATTTCTTGAGAGTGCACTGAAAAGCAATTGAACTTATGTTTTTCAGTGTCTTCTAACCCCGACAGCAGAAGATGCCTTGGTTCGGGTTGCATGCAATGTGCAACCGTCCGCCAATGATTGGTAGTGGCCAATCACCAAGATTTAAAGTCGTCCAGGACTACCTCAAGTTCCTCTAGTTGCCCGGAGATTTCATGGCTTACTCATATACCGAACGCAAGCGAATTCGTAAAAACTTCGGCACGCGCGACAGCGTGTTGGAGATTCCTTACCTGTTGCAGATGCAAAAAGACGCTTATACAGCGTTTTTGCAAGCTGAAGTAGCGCCCAAAAAGCGTACCAATGAAGGTTTGCAGGCAGCATTTGACGCTGCGTTTCCGATTGTGTCGCACAATGGTTTTGTCGAGATGAAGTACCTTGAGTACAACTTGGCCAAACCAGCATTTGACGTTCGGGAGTGCCAAACACGCGGATTGACATTTGCGTCTGCGGTCCGTGCGAAGGTTCAGTTGATCATTTATGACCGTGAATCCTCAACAACGCAAAACAAGGTTGTGAAAGAGGTCAAGGAGCAAGAGGTTTACATGGGCGAAGTGCCTTTGATGACCGAGAAAGGCTCTTTTGTGATCAACGGTACAGAGCGAGTGATTGTGTCGCAGTTGCATCGCTCCCCTGGTGTGTTTTTTGAACATGACAAGGGTAAGACCCATAGTTCTGGCAAGTTGCTTTTTTCCGCCCGCATCATCCCTTACCGTGGTTCCTGGCTCGACTTTGAATTTGACCCCAAGGACATCCTTTATTTTCGGGTGGATCGTCGCCGCAAAATGCCGGTCACGATCCTGCTCAAAGCCATTGGCTTGAACAACGAATCCATCCTTGCCAATTTCTTTGTCAATGACAATTTCCGTTTAATGGACAGCGGCGCGCAAATGGAATTTGTGGCCGAGCGTCTGCGTGGTGAGGTTGCACGTTTTGACCTCACGGACAAGAGCGGCAAGGTGGTGGTGCCCAAGGAAAAGCGCGTCACTGCTCGCCACACTCGAGAGCTTGAGCAGTCTGGCACAACACACGTCTCCGTCCCGGAAGACTTTTTGGTGGGTCGAGTGGTTGCTCGCAATGTGATCGAGTCAGATACGGGTGAAATTCTGGCTAAGGCAAATGAAGAATTGACTGAGCTGTTGTTGAAGAAGTTGCGCTCAGCAGGTATACAGGATCTGGCCTGTATTTATACCAATGAGCTTGACCAAGGTGCCTACATTTCGCAGACTTTGCGTACTGATGAAACCGTAGATGAGTTTGCAGCCCGTGTAGCCATTTACCGGATGATGCGCCCAGGTGAGCCGCCAACGGAAGACGCAGTGCAAGCTCTGTTCCAGCGCCTGTTTTATAACCCTGACACCTATGACCTGTCCCGTGTGGGTCGGATGAAGTTCAACGCCAAAATGGGCCGAGCAGAGTCCACAGGGCCAATGGTGCTGACCAATGAAGACATCTTGGCTGTGGTCAAGATTCTGGTTGATTTACGAAATGGTCATGGTCAGGTGGATGACATTGACCACTTGGGCAATCGTCGTGTGCGTTGTGTGGGTGAGCTGGCTGAAAACCAGTACCGCATGGGGCTGGCGCGAATCGAAAAAGCGGTGAAAGAGCGTTTGGGTCAGGCTGAACAAGAACCGTTGATGCCGCATGACCTGATTAACAGCAAGCCAATTTCCGCTGCACTTAAAGAATTCTTTGGTGCGTCGCAATTGTCCCAGTTCATGGATCAAACCAATCCTTTGTCTGAAATCACCCACAAGCGCCGGGTATCGGCCCTTGGTCCTGGTGGTTTGACGCGAGAGCGCGCTGGCTTTGAAGTGCGTGACGTGCACGTGACCCATTACGGCCGCGTATGTCCAATTGAAACGCCAGAAGGTCCAAACATCGGGTTGATTAACTCATTGGCGTTGTATGCCCGTTTGAATGACTACGGCTTCATTGAGACACCTTATCGCCGAGTAGTGGATGGCAAGGTGACGATGGACATTGATTACCTGTCTGCAATTGAAGAGGGCAAGTATGTGATTGCCCAGGCAAATGCCGCACTCAACAAAGATGGTCAGTTGACGGGGGATTTGATCTCTGCTCGTGAGGCCGGTGAGTCAATTTTGGTGGGGTCCGAGCGTGTTCAGTACATGGACGTGTCGCCAGCCCAAATTGTGTCAGTCGCCGCTTCTCTGGTGCCGTTCCTAGAGCATGACGATGCAAATCGAGCATTGATGGGCGCCAACATGTCGCGTCAGGCGGTACCTGTTCTTCGCCCGGAAAAACCGATGGTTGGTACTGGCATTGAGCGTGTTGCTGCTGTTGACTCTGGTACGGTGGTGGTCGCAACACGTGGTGGTGTTGTGGATTACGTGGATGCAACTCGTGTGGTGATTCGTGTCAATGATGCAGAAGCGCAAGCTGGTGAGGTGGGGGTTGATATTTACAACCTGATCAAGTACCAGCGATCCAATCAAAACACCAACATTCACCAGCGTCCTATTGTGAAAAAGGGCGACAAATTGGCCAAGGGCGACGTGATTGCCGATGGTGCCTCGACGGACCTTGGTGAATTGGCACTGGGCCAAAACATGCTCATTGGCTTCATGACTTGGAACGGCTATAACTTTGAAGACTCGATTCTGATCAGTGAGCGCGTTGTCGCGGAAGACCGTTACACCTCGATTCACATTGAAGAACTGGTGGTCATGGCGCGCGACACCAAACTGGGTGCTGAAGAAATTACCAGGGATATCCCGAACCTCAGCGAACAACAGCTTAACCGTCTGGACGAATCAGGCATCATTTATGTGGGAGCCGAAGTGCAACCTGGTGATACCTTGGTCGGCAAGGTCACCCCTAAGGGCGAAACCACGTTGACCCCGGAAGAAAAGTTGTTGCGTGCGATCTTTGGTGAGAAAGCCAGCGATGTGAAGGACACCTCGCTGCGCGTTGACCAGGGATCTCAAGGCACTGTGATTGATGTTCAGGTGTTCACCCGCGAAGGCATCGTGCGTGACCGCCGTGCACAGCAGATCATTGACGACGAACTCAAGCGCTTCCGTCTGGATTTGAATGACCAGTTGCGCATCGTTGAGGCTGATGCGTTTGACCGTATCGAGAAGCTTTTGGTGGGCCGGGTGGCCAACGGTGGACCGCAAAAGCTCGCCAAGGGCACCAAGCTTGACAAAGCCTATCTCGCAGCCGTGGATAGATTTCACTGGTTTGACATTCGACCCGCCGAGGACGAGGTGTCGTCACAGTTGGAGAGCATCAAAAACTCTTTGGAGCAGACCCGCCATCGCTTCGATCTGGCGTTTGAGGAAAAGCGGAAAAAGCTGACACAGGGTGACGACCTTCCCGCAGGCGTGTTGAAAATGGTCAAGGTTTACGTGGCAGTCAAACGTCATCTCCAACCCGGTGACAAGATGGCCGGGCGCCACGGCAACAAGGGGGTGGTCTCCAAGATCGTTCCGGTAGAGGACATGCCTCACATGGCGGACGGCACACCTTGCGACATTGTGCTTAACCCGCTGGGTGTGCCCTCACGGATGAACGTGGGTCAGGTGCTTGAAGTCCATTTGGGTTGGGCTGGCAAAGGCATTGGTCACCGTATAGGTGACATGTTGCAGAAAGAAAGCCGCGTAGCCGAGTTGCGCCAATTCCTTGATGAGATATACAACACTACCGGTCGCAAGGAGGACCTGACCCAACTCAGCGATGAACAGTTGCTGGCAATGGCAAACAATCTGACCACAGGCATGCCGTTTGCAACACCTGTTTTTGATGGCGCATCAGAGGAAGAGATTCGAGCCATGTTGAAGCTGGCTTTCCCAGACGACACTGCAAAAGCCAAGGGCCTCACTGAAACCCGGACGCAGGCTTACTTGTACGATGGCCGCACGGGTGATCGCTTCGAGCGCCCCACCACCATTGGCTACATGCATTACCTGAAGTTGCACCACTTGGTGGACGACAAAATGCACGCCCGCTCCACAGGCCCCTATAGCTTGGTGACGCAGCAGCCCTTGGGTGGAAAAGCACAATTTGGTGGACAGCGTTTCGGCGAGATGGAGGTGTGGGCACTTGAGGCTTACGGTGCGGCATACACCTTGCAGGAAATGCTGACCGTCAAGTCTGACGATGTGCAGGGACGTACCAAGGTTTATGAGAGCATTGTTAAAGGCGAACACTCCATTGAGGCCGGTATGCCGGAGTCGTTCAACGTGCTGGTCAAGGAAATTCGTTCTCTTGGCCTTGATATTGAACTTGAACGCTCGTAATCGTTCGATTTTGCCGGACCGACCAAGATTTGCGTAGCGAACTTGTTCGGTCCTCAACGAGATAGAGACTTGCGGGGCCAACCAGGTTCGTTAAGCGACTTGGTTCGGCCTTCAACTGGAAAAAAGGAAATAGCGTCATGAAATCATTACTCGACCTGTTCAAGCAATTCACGCCCGATGAGCATTTCAATGCCATCACCATTGGCATGGCATCTCCGGAGAAAATCCGCTCGTGGTCCTTTGGCGAAGTCAAAAAGCCCGAAACCATCAATTACCGCACCTTCAAGCCAGAGCGAGATGGTCTCTTTTGCGCCAAGATTTTTGGTCCAATCAAGGATTACGAATGCCTCTGCGGTAAGTACAAGCGTTTGAAGCATCGCGGTGTCATTTGCGAAAAATGCGGTGTTGAAGTCACGCAGACCAAAGTGCGTCGTGAACGCATGGGTCACATTGACCTGGCCGCGCCCTGCGCGCACATCTGGTTCCTCAAGTCCTTGCCCAGTCGTTTGGGTCTGGTGCTTGACATGACGCTGCGTGACATCGAGCGCGTGCTTTACTTTGAAGCGTACGTGGTCACT
The DNA here is from genome assembly GCA_044344025.1 of Rhodoferax sp. Taxonomy (GTDB): domain Bacteria; phylum Pseudomonadota; class Gammaproteobacteria; order Burkholderiales; family Burkholderiaceae_C; genus Rhodoferax. The sequence goes on along the minus strand of JBIJDQ010000011.1, from coordinate 9,324 downwards.
GATCCAGGCATGACACCGCTGAAAAAGTACAGCATCATGTCTGAAGATGATTTCGATGCTAAATTCAAAGAATATGGTGACGAATTCCAAGCCAAGATGGGAGCCGAGGGCGTCAAGGAATTGCTGCAAAGCCTTGACATCGAGAGCGAAATCGAAAAGCTGCGCAATGATCCAAGCGGGTCAGAGCTGAAGATCAAAAAGAACACCAAAAGACTCAAGCTGCTTGAGGCGTTCAAAAAGTCCGGTATCAAACCGGAATGGATGGTGCTTGACGTGCTGCCTGTGTTGCCACCAGACCTGCGTCCGCTGGTGCCGCTGGACGGTGGTCGCTTTGCAACCTCTGACCTGAACGATTTGTACCGTCGGGTGATCAACCGCAACAGTCGTCTGCGCCGTCTGCTGGAACTCAAAGCGCCAGAAATTATTGCCCGCAATGAAAAGCGCATGTTGCAAGAGGCTGTGGACAGTTTGCTGGACAACGGTCGCCGTGGCAAGGCCATGACCGGTGCCAACAAGCGAGCCCTGAAATCTTTGGCCGACATGATTAAAGGCAAGAGCGGTCGTTTCCGTCAGAACTTGCTGGGCAAGCGCGTCGACTACTCAGGCCGTTCTGTGATTGTGGTGGGGCCAACCCTCAAACTTCATCAGTGTGGTCTGCCGAAGTTGATGGCACTTGAGTTGTTCAAGCCCTTTATCTTTGCTCGCCTCGAAGCCATGGGTATCGCAACTACCATCAAGGCAGCCAAGAAAGAGGTTGAGTCCGGCACGCCAGTCGTTTGGGACATTCTTGAAGAGGTCATTCGTGAGCATCCGGTGATGCTGAACCGTGCACCTACGCTGCACCGTCTTGGTATTCAGGCGTTTGAGCCGATCCTGATTGAAGGCAAAGCCATTCAGTTGCACCCACTGGTTTGTGCAGCGTTCAATGCCGACTTTGATGGTGACCAGATGGCCGTTCACGTGCCCTTGTCAGTTGAAGCGCAAATGGAATGCCGCACCTTGATGCTTGCGTCGAACAACGTGCTTTTTCCGTCCAATGGTGAGCCGTCCATCGTGCCATCGCAAGACGTTGTGTTGGGTTTGTACTACACCACCCGTGACCGCATTAACGGCAAGGGTGAAGGTCTGGTGTTCGCTGACGTGGGTGAAGTGCAGCGTGCGTTTGATGCAGGTGAAGTGGAAATGAGTGCACGTATCAATGTGCGCTTGACCGAGTACACGAAAGACAAGGAAACCGGCGTCTTGGTGCCTTCCACCAAGCTTTGGGAAACCACGGCGGGTCGCGCTCTTTTGTCGGAAATTCTGCCCAAAGGGCTGCCGTTCTCGAACATCAACAAAGCTTTGAAGAAGAAGGAAATCTCCAAACTGATCAACGTTTCTTTCCGCAAGTGCGGGTTAAAGGAAACGGTCGTTTTCGCAGACAAGTTGTTGCAGTACGGCTTCCGTCTGGCAACCCGTGCCGGCATTTCCATCTCTATTGAAGATATGCTGGTGCCGACCGAGAAGCCCGGCATCATTGAACGTGCCGAGAAAGAGGTCAAGGAAATAGCCCAGCAGTACACCTCGGGTTTGGTGACAGCTGGTGAGCGCTACAACAAGGTGGTGGACATCTGGGGCAAGGCCGGTGACGAAGTGTCCAAAGTGATGATGGGTCAGCTGTCAAAAGAAACAGTGATAGATCGACACGGCAATCAAGTGCCGCAAGAGTCATTCAATTCCATTTACATGATGGCTGACTCAGGCGCCCGTGGTTCTGCTGCACAGATCCGCCAAGTGGCGGGTATGCGCGGTTTGATGGCCAAGCCTGACGGCTCCATCATCGAAACACCCATCACAGCCAACTTCCGCGAAGGCCTGAACGTGTTGGAGTACTTCATCTCCACCCACGGTGCGCGTAAAGGTTTGGCTGACACAGCGTTAAAGACAGCGAATTCAGGCTATCTGACCCGCCGTCTGGTGGACGTGACCCAAGATTTGGTGGTAACCGAGCAAGACTGTGGCACCCATAGCGGCTACCTGATGCGCGCAATTGTTGAGGGTGGTGAAACTATCGAGTCTCTGCGTGACCGTATTTTGGGTCGCACTGCTGCTGATGACATTCTTCACCCGGAGAATCGATCGGTGTTGGCACCTGCTGGTGCCATGCTGGACGAGGACTTGATTGATGAGCTCGAAGTGGCCGGCGTTGATGAGGTCAAAGTACGCACGGCTCTCACTTGTGAAACTCGGTTTGGCATTTGCGCCCGTTGCTACGGCCGCGACCTCGGTCGTGGTGGCTTGGTCAATGGCGGAGAGGCCGTGGGTGTGATTGCGGCCCAGTCTATTGGTGAGCCTGGCACCCAGTTGACGATGCGAACTTTCCACATTGGTGGTGCCGCGTCTCGTGCAGCCATTGCGTCTAGCGTCGAAGCCAAGTCCAACGGCAACATTGGCTTTAATGCCACGATGCGTTATGTCACCAATGGCAAGGGTGAGCTGGTCGTCATCTCCCGTTCAGGTGAAATTGTTATCCATGACGAGCATGGCCGTGAGCGGGAACGTCACAAGGTGCCCTACGGTGCTGTGCTGACCATCAAGGCAGACCAGGGTGTAAAGGCCGGTGCCATTCTTGCTAACTGGGACCCGTTGACCCGTCCAATCATTACGGAGTTTGCAGGTAAAGCACACTTCGAGAATGTGGAAGAAGGACTGACTGTTGCTCGGCAGGTTGACGATGTGACTGGTTTATCGACCCTGGTGGTGATTGACCCGAAACGTCGAGGCTCTGCCAAAGTGGTCCGTCCCCAGGTCAAGTTGATTGACGCGTCTGGCAACGAAGTCAAGATTCCAGGTACAGATCACTCGGTTACGATTGGCTTTCCGATTGGTTCACTGGTGCAAGTGCGTGATGGTCAGGATGTCGGTCCGGGTGAAGTCCTGGCGCGTATTCCTGTTGAAGGTCAGAAGACCCGCGACATTACCGGTGGTTTGCCGCGTGTGGCTGAGTTGTTTGAAGCTCGTTCACCCAAGGACAAGGGCGTGCTGGCTGAAATGACTGGAACGATTTCATTCGGCAAAGAAACCAAAGGCAAGATTCGTCTACAGATCACCGATCCTGAAGGTAAGGTCTGGGAAGACTTGGTGCCCAAGGAAAAGAACATCTTGGTGCATGAAGGTCAGATCGTCAACAAGGGCGAGTCTGTGGTGGACGGTCCTGCTGACCCGCAAGACATTTTGCGTTTGCTGGGTGCTGAAGAGCTGGCCCGTTACATCGTGGATGAAGTCCAGGACGTGTACCGCTTGCAGGGCGTAAAGATCAACGACAAACACATTGAGGTGATTGTTCGTCAGATGTTGCGCCGGGTGGTGGTTGAGGCCGCAGGGGATTCCACCTACATCAACGGTGAACAAGTTGAGCGCTCTGAGATGCTCAACACCAATGACGCGCTTCGTGCCGATGGGAAAATTCCAGCGGTTTTCACGAACCTGCTGCTGGGCATTACCAAAGCATCGCTGTCCACCGACAGCTTTATCAGCGCGGCATCGTTCCAGGAAACCACCCGCGTTCTGACCGAAGCAGCCATCATGGGCAAGCGCGACGGCTTGCGCGGTTTGAAAGAAAATGTCATTGTTGGGCGTCTGATCCCTGCCGGTACCGGCATGGCTTACCATGAAGCCCGTAAGGTCCGTGAAAATATGGACGACGCTGAGCGCCGCGCCATTTCTGAGGCAGAAGCGGCGGAACTTGCTGGTGAGAGTGAGGCTGAATTGGGTGAGGGTGCAGCGGCTGAGTAAGACTTGATCTAAGAAGTTATTAAAAATATAGCGCCTCACGCCCTTTTCATAAGGGCCTGAGGCGTTTTTTCATAAAAAAACATGACAAATGGGCTTTCTCCGCCACTCTGGCGCCAATTGCAGGTAACGGCGGGCGTATTGCAGGCCATTCTTCAAGGAAAGTCTGGTACGGCCGCGATTGAGGCCGTTGCGTTGCCACTTCGCCCGGGCGTGCAATCGCTGACTTTTACAGTGTTGCGATCCTTGGGCCGGGCGCAGGCCCTGCGAAAGTTGTTGGCGCCCCGCACCCCGCCAGCGCCGGCAGATGCTTTGCTGTGCGGTGCCTTGGCCCTTTTGTGCCACCCGGACGGCACGCTCTACGACAGCTTCACTTTGGTGAATCAGGCGGTCGAGGCGGCCAAAAACACACCCTCAATCAAGCCCCAAGCTGCGTTTATCAACGCTTGTCTGCGTCGTTTTTTGCGCGAGCGTGGCGCGCTGCTGGATCAATCTGAGCGCGAAGGCACCGCACGGTGGAATCATCCGTCCTGGTGGATCACCCATTTGCAGCAGGACTGGCCAGCGCATTGGCAAGCCATGTTGGCGGCCAATGACCGGCATGCACCCATGACATTGCGGGTCAACACCCGGCGAATCAGCCGGGAGGTTTACCTGGACAAGCTCAAACAGCTTGGTCTGTGTGCCAAGCTCGTGGCGGACAGTGGGCTGGAGTTGACGCAAGCCGTACCGGTGCAGTCTCTGCCCGGCTTTGCAGAGGGTTGGGTGTCGGTGCAAGATGCGGCAGCCCAGTTGGCCGCCCCTTTGTTGTTGGGCGGGATACCCATGACTGACTCTGTTCGGGTGTTGGATGCTTGTGCCGCGCCGGGTGGAAAAACAGCCCATTTGCTCGAACATGCAAATGTGTCAGTAACAGCATTGGACATCGACCCCGTGCGTTGTGAACGGATTCATCTAAATTTACAACGCTTGGGTTTGACTGCGCAAGTATTGGCGTTTGACGCGGCCAACGTCTCAACTTGGTGGGACGGTGTGCCGTTCGATGCCGTGTTGTTGGATGCACCGTGTTCTGCCTCCGGCATTGTGCGCCGTCATCCTGACATTCGGTGGTTGCGGCGCCAGACCGATATTGCACAATTGGCGGCTGTTCAGGCAAGGTTGTTGGCGGCCCTTTGGCCCGTCGTTAAAGTCGGTGGACGGTTGCTCTATTGCACCTGCTCTGTATTCAAGATTGAGGGAGAAATTCAGATCCAGGCGTTTCTCGGCCACAACCCGCAGGCAAAATTGCTGCTTTCACCGGGCCACTTGGTGTCTGGTGCGGGTACTCCCACACAAGCACTCCCTGATAGTCCAGTGGGTGACCATGATGGTTTCTATTACGCGTTGCTTGAAAAAACTTCAGCCTGACTGGCCGGTCTGGCTGCTTATGGTTGTACTTTTGGGTATGGCCTGCGGGCCGGTTCGTGCCCAGTCTGCGCCGTTAGAGTCACCAATCCTCAAGATCGAGCGCAGCGACGACGGTCTGCTGTTGTCAACGCAGCTTGCCTTTGAGCTGCCAGGCGTGGTTGAAGACGCACTGCTTAAGGGGATACCGATTTATTTTGTCGCTGAGGTTGATGTGTTGCGTGAGCGCTGGTACTGGACCAATCGAAAGCTCACTACCGTACAACGTCACATGCGTTTGGCCTATCAACCCCTTACCCGCCGCTGGAGGCTTAATGTGGGCAGCGGTGAGATCAGTGCCTTGGCCCAAGGCTTGGCCTTGAACCAAAATTTCGAAAACGTACAGGATGCCATGGCGGCGGTTCGCCGAATTGTTCATTGGCGCATTGCCGATACGGCAGACATCGAAGGGGGTGTCAAACACATTATCGATTTTCGGTTTCGGCTGGATGTGGCGCAACTGCCCAGGCCACTTCAGATAGGAACTTTAGGGCAGTCGGATTGGCAAATTGCGCTGTCTGCAACGCACATTCTGGGTGCTGAGGTGGGTAAATGAGCGCACCCAAACGCATATCGCCTGCTCTGACAAAGAGCTCTCGCGCCCTGCGGTGGACCGTTGGTGTTGGGCTTAGTGCCATGGTCGCTATTGGCCTGGTGCTATTGTATTTGTTGACCCAAGCCACCACCAACCGTGATCTGTACGAAAGAAACTACGCCCAGTTGTTTGTGATCAACGTGGTGGTCGCGACGCTGTTGTCGTTGGCCATCATCTGGATTGCCTATCGCCTGATCTTGCGCCTTCGACAGAAGAAATTCGGAAGTCGGTTGCTGGTCAAATTGGCAGCAGTTTTTGCGTTGGCGGGTTTTGCGCCTGGCATGCTGATCTACGTGGTGTCCTACCAGTTCGTGACCCGCTCCATTGAGAGTTGGTTTGATGTGGAGGTGGAGGGCGCTTTGGAGGCTGGCCTCAATTTGGGTCGGGCCACCTTGGACGCGCTTTCCAATGACTTGGCGGGCAAGACACGAGTGGCTGCGACCCAATTTCCGGATGTGCCTGACCCCAGCGCCGCTTTGCCGCTGGAGCGCGCCAGAGAGGCCATGGGCGCAGATGACCTGGTCCTTTGGGGTGCATCAGGGCGATTGATTGCGGCATCTGGGCAAACACGTTACCAACTCAACCCTGACCTGCCAGCTCAAGCTCAATTTCGTGCAGCCAGAACGCAACGGGTAGTCACCTGGATTGATGGCTTGGACGACGGCATCGCGGGTGATATGACCCATGCGCGGATTAAAGCGCTGGTCATGCTGGGCAGCAATGGTTTAGGGGCGTTTGATGGGTCGCGTTACCTGCTGGCCGTCAAGGCCTTGCCGCCCTCTTTGGTGCGAAACGCATTGGCGGTGACGCAGGCCAACCGGGAGTACCAGGAACGGGCGTTGGCGCGGGATGGACTGCGTCGCATGTACATCGGAACCTTGACCCTGAGTTTGTTCATGGCCGTGTTTGGTGGCGTGTTACTTGCTGTTATCTTGGGCAATCAAATTGCGCGGCCCTTGCTGTTACTGGCGGATGGTGTGCGTGAGGTGGCCGCTGGCGACCTGACACCAAAGGCCACACTTGGGGGTAAGGACGAGTTGGATGGCTTGACGCGCTCGTTTGCCGAGATGACCCAGCAGCTCTCTGAGGCCCGTCAGGCGGTGCAAACCAGCATGCAGCAGGTGAGCGCGGCGCGAGCTAACTTACAGACAATTCTTGACAACTTGACAGCTGGCGTCATTGTGCTTGATGCGCAAGGGTGCATTGTGTCGACCAATCCCGGAGCAACACGTATTTTGCGGCTACCTTTGGCCGCCCACGAGGGAAAGGTCTTGGCAAGTATTGAGGGTCTGCAAAGCTTTGGTGTTAGCGTGCAACATCAGTTTGAGGTCTTTCTGGGCCTCTCCAAAGAGCGCAGTCTTGACCACTGGCAGCAGTCGTTTGAACTGGGCGGTACGGGCAGCACCCAAATTGGTCGACCCGCAAACGACACCATTACCCTGATTGCGCGTGGCGCAGAATTGCCCGCAAACCAACGTTTATTGGTATTTGATGACATCTCAGAAATCGTTTCTGCCCAGCGCTCCCAGGCTTGGGGTGAGGTGGCCAGGCGGTTGGCGCATGAAATTAAGAACCCATTGACACCCATCCAGCTCTCTGCGGAGCGTCTTGAGATGAAGCTCTCTGGTAAGGTGGGCGCACCTGAGCAGGCGTTGTTGACCAAGTCGGTTAGAACCATTGTTGACCAAGTCGATGCCATGAAGCGACTGGTCAATGAGTTTCGTGACTACGCGCGTTTGCCTGCAGCTGAACTCAAGGCGGTCGACCTCAATGCATTGGCACGTGATGTGCTTAACCTTTATGCCGCAGAGGCGACACAAGTCGGTGTGCGTGCTGAGCTTGACCCCGACTGCCCACAGGTTCTTGGCGATCCTCAGCAACTGCGGCAAGTGCTGCACAACTTGTTGCAAAACGCCCAAGATGCCACTTTGAGCGCAGGGCGGACTGATGATGCGTCTGCGGTGGTCCTTAGAACGCAATGGCTGGAAGGGTTGGGTCGGGTGCGGTTAAGCGTGGTTGATTGTGGAACAGGTTTTCCGGACCATATCCTCAAGCGTGCATTTGAGCCCTATGTCACGACCAAAGACAAAGGCACAGGTCTTGGGCTTGCAGTGGTGAAAAAGATCGCGGATGAACACGGAACAAGAGTGGAAATATCGAACCGCTTTGCCGATGGTCAGTTGTGTGGCGTGCAAGTATCGTTATCATTCTCCACGGTTCAAGGCGTGACCGCGCCCCAAACCTGAAGCCGTAAAACGAAGCATTTTTTCAAGGGAAAAGCGACAACATGGCAAACATTCTGGTTGTGGACGATGAACTTGGCATTCGCAGTCTGCTGTGTGAAATTCTCAATGACGAAGGCCATACCGTCGAAGTGGCTGAAAACGCTGCGCAGGCCCGGGCCGCCCGCCTGCGTGAGCGCCCTGATTTGGTGCTGCTGGACATCTGGATGCCAGATACCGATGGCGTCACGCTGTTGAAAGAATGGTCGGCGACCGGTGCGCTGACCATGCCGGTGATCATGATGAGTGGCCATGCCACCATCGATACCGCAGTGGAAGCTACCAGAATTGGCGCGTTGGCCTTTTTGGAGAAACCCATTACCATGCAAAAACTGCTGAAGGCGGTTGAGCAAGGTTTGGCGCGCGGCACATTGCGAAAACCGACGTCACTCCCGACAAATATTTACTTGCGAGGTGCGCCGGGTCTGGATGCTGCAGTGGGTGTCGCAGGCGCTTTCGACGTGGCGATGGTTGATGCAGGTCCACAAACAACACAGAGCTTTATGCTGGACAAACCTTTACGGGAAGGTCGCGATGAGTACGAAAAAGCCTATTTTGAATTTCATCTGAGTAAAGAAAATGGCTCCATGACTCGGGTAGCCGAAAAAACAGGATTAGAACGAACCCATCTGTATCGCAAGCTGAAACAATTGGGTGTTGATTTGAGCCGAAAGCGCGGGTGAAATTGCCCGCCGGATTGCAAAAAAAGTTTTTTCTCTGCTAGAATCTTTGCTTGCGGCCCGGTAGCTCAGTCGGTAGAGCAGAGGATTGAAAATCCTTGTGTCGGTGGTTCGATTCCGCCCCAGGCCACCATGATAGATAAGGAAAGCCCGCTATTTAAAACGTAGCGGGCTTTTTCTTTGGGTGCCTCATGTAGCCACCATGTAGCCACCAGTACCGGGTTTGTACCGTGTAGCCAGCATCGGCAGTGGAAGAATTACCAGTCATTGAGCCGTGTTGATTGTGGCTGTCGTTCCACATTCAGGCCGAATCTGAATGCAGCACCCAGCACCAGCGAATGCTTATGCTCGGGGTTTCGTGACAGTCACGGAAATGTCAGGCGCAAAAAAACCCAGCGGGTTAAGGCTGGGTCTGGCTGTTCCACTACCTTTCCTGTCAGGCGGTCACACATCACCCCCAAACAATCCAGGTGCAGACGCAAATACATTGGCTTGCTGTGTGCCCTGCCATGATTCCAGCATGGATAACGAGTTCGCCTGTTGCTGTGCACGG
>JBIJDQ010000173.1:0-5526 GCA_044344025.1 Rhodoferax sp. | reverse complement strand
CGGAAAGCGTCCGGCGGTGTAGCCAGGCAACACCCAGACCACATCGGCCACGCCGTCTTTCACCTGGTCAAACAACTGTGGTGGCGTGCCACCGAGCTGCATGGATGGGTAAATCTGGCATTTCATTTTGTCGCCAGAATCAGCGGCAATCTTGTCGCACCAGGGTTTGATGAACATGGTTTGGGCGGCTGAGCCCGCAGGCAGGAAATGGTGCACCTTGAGGGTGACGGTTTGCGCGGAGGCTGAGACGGCGGCAGCGGCCAAGGCCGTCAGGCTCAGTAGGGATTTGAAAGTCATCTTCATGGTGTCTCCTGTTGTAAAAAGTGGGTATCTGATTTAAGAGTCTATTGATGCTGCGAGGCCTGGGGGCTTGGCCATAAGGCTGCGGGCACCATCACCTCGCCACGCATGATCAGGCGGGCGGTGCGCAGCAGGGCGGCCTTGGTGACGTTTTGCGAGTTGGCCGGGTCCAGTCCCAGCGCCACGCTGAATTCCCCGGTGGGATGCTCAACTGACACCGTTGGGTCGCCGGTGTGTGCCATCACCGCCACCCCCTCACACACCGAGCCTTTGAGCACGCAGGCGGTGCCCACCGTGACAGCGGCCAGCACACCAATGGCATCGTGGCAGACATGCGGAATAAAGCTGCGGGTGCACAGGCTGCCACCGGCGCGTGGCGGGGCAATCAGGGTCATTTTTGGGTAGTTTTTTTTGGTTACATCGCCCAAGCCCATCTTGAGCGAGATTTGCAGGCGCAGGGCTTCCAGGCGGCGTTTCAGGTTGTCGTCGGCGTTCATCTCGGTCACGCTCTCATAACCCGTGCGGCCCATGTCGCTGGCCTTGAGCATCACCAACGGCATACCGTTGTCAATGCAGGTGACATCCAGTGTGAAAGGCGCAAAACCCTCGCCGGTGACCGTTACCGTGTCACGCACCTGGCCGGTGGGCAGCAGCCCTGAACACACCGAGCCCGCCGTGTCCAGAAAGTTGATGGTGATCGGGGCGGCGGTGCCGGGTACACCGTCAATCTGCGCGCCACCGGTGTAGCTGACCCGCCCGTCTGGCGTTTGCACGGTCACATCACACTGCATGTCGGTGTTGAGCGTCAGCACACGGGCGGTGGTGGTGTTGCCTGTCACCGGAATCAGTCCACGCTCAATGGCAAAGGGCACCACCGCAGCCAGCATGTTGCCGCAGTTCGGGGTGGTGTCCACCGTGGCTTTATCGGGCTGCAACTGGGCAAACAAAAAGTCCACATCCACACCGGGTCTGGTGCTTTGGCTGACGATGCCGACCTTGCTGGTCAGCGGGTTGGCGCCGCCCAGGCCGTCAATCTGGCGACGGTCGGGTGAGCCCATCACAGCCAGCAGCACGGCATCACGGGTGGGCACATCCGTGGGCAGGTCTGAGGCCAGAAAAAATGGCCCCTTTGATGTGCCGCCACGCATGAAATAACAGGGGATTGCAGTTTGCATGGCCGGATTTTGACCCCAAACACACCTTGAGATAAGGCCAATAAACGACTATCAGCTATAACAAAACAGCATAATAGGAACCTTGTTATGGTAAACCCTAGGTGTTAAATCGCCTTTGCAAGGAGCGTGATGGATCTGAAGCAGCTTGAGTATTTTGTGCGTGTGGCTGAGTTGGGCAGCTTTACCCGTGCCGCGCTGGCGCTGGACATTGCCCAGCCCGCATTAAGCCGTCAGGTTCGGCTGCTGGAAGTCGAACTGCGGCAAAACCTGCTGATCCGCAATGGGCGCGGTGCCATTCCCACCGAGGCGGGCAAACTGCTGCTGGCACATGGGCGCGGCATCCTGCACCAAGTGGAGCGCGCCAAGGAAGAAATTGGCCGTGTACGCGGCGCCCTGGCTGGCCGCGTAGCAGTGGGGCTGCCCACCAGCCTGGCACGGGTGCTGACGGTGCCACTGATTCGTGCTTTTCGGACTGAGTTGCCCGATGCCACCCTGTCGATCAGTGAAGGGCTGTCGGTGCCGATGCAAGAGTCGCTGATTTCCGGGCGGCTTGACATTGCCGTGTTGTACAACGCCCAAGCAGCCCCTGAACTGGAAATCACCCCGTTGCTGGAAGAAGAACTGCTGCTGGTGCAGTGCCGTCCCCCCGGCTTGGCCATAGACCCACCTCCGGGGCCGATCATGCTGCGGGAACTGGCGCTGCTGCCCATGGTGATTCCAACCCGGCCCAACGCGATCCGCATGCACGTGGAGTCCGAGCTGGCCAACATTGGCTGCCGCTTGAACATTGCGCTGGAAATTGATGGCGTGTCGGCCATTTTGGACCTGGTGGCTGACGGCGCGGGCAGCGCGGTGCTGTCGCGCAATGCGGTGGCGGGCTCCAATCGGCCATCGGCCTTTTGGGTGCGCACCATCACTGCGCCGGGGTTGCGCACCAAAGTCAGCATGGCCACCAGTTCACTGCGCCCGGCCACACTCACCCAGCAAACCACCTTGAAGCTGCTTTACCAAACCATCCGCAGCGTCATTGAGCGGTGAGCTTTGGGTTGGCCAATTCGAATCGAGTGGCAGGGTTGCCGGGTTTCTTACAATCTGCCCATGAATTTTCTAGACATGTTGCGCCAGGCCGAGCGTCAAAACGGTTCCATGCTGTGTGTCGGGCTTGACCCCGAACCCGCCAAATTTCCCGCCGCCTACCGAGGTGATGCCAGCAAAATTTACGATTTTTGTGCGGCAATCGTGGACGCCACAGCCGATCTGGTGAGTGCCTTCAAGCCGCAAATTGCCTATTTTGCGGCCAACCGGGCCGAAGATCAGTTGGAGCGTTTGATGGCGCACATGCGCCGCGCAGCGCCCCATGTGCCGGTGATTCTGGATGCCAAGCGCGGTGACATTGGCAGCACCGCAGAGCAGTATGCGCGTGAGGCGTTTGAGCGTTATGGTGCCGATGCGGTCACGCTGTCGCCCTTCATGGGTTTTGACTCGGTGCAGCCCTACCTCAAGTACCACGGCAAAGGGGCTTTTTTGCTGTGCCGAACTTCCAACCCCGGTGGTGACGACTTTCAGCCGCAGCGTCTCTCCAGCGTGGCCGGTGAGCCGCGCCTGTTTGAGCACATTGCCCAACTGGCCCAAGGCCCCTGGAACCTGAATGGCCAGCTGGGCTTGGTGGTGGGTGCCACCTACCCGGCAGAAATTGAGCGGGTTCGCGCCCTGGCCCCCACTTTACCGCTGCTGATTCCGGGTGTTGGCGCGCAAGGGGGTGACGCACTGGCCACAGTGAGAGCCGGTTGGCGTGGCAACGGGCCGATCATCGTGAACTCGTCGCGGGCCATTTTGTACGCCTCGTCGGGCATGGACTTTGCCCAGGTGGCGCGCCAAGAGGCGTTGAAGACGCGTGATGTGTTGCAGGCGGCCAGATCGGCCTGATATTTGCTATAAATTAAATAGCTTTCAGCCCTTATCTGACAAGCACTAGCGGTCCATAAGGCTTGAAATAACGTCTTTCATCACCTGACCGGACACGGGTTTGATCAGTACCGCGTCAAAACCATTCGCCAAAAAACGCTGGCTGTCATCGGCGCAGGCATGGGCGGTGTAGGCCATGATTTTCAGATCAGCAAAAGCCGGGTTGGCGCGCAACTGTTTGCACACCGATTCGCCGTCCAGGTCAGGCATGCTGATGTCCAGCAACACCAAATCAACGGGAGGATGTTTGCCCAACCAGTCAAGTGCAGGCAGACCACCATCCACCTCAAACACCTGCCAGCCCATGCGAGACAAAAAAGCATTGGCCAGCTTGCGGTTCAGCATCACATCATCCACCACCAGAACGCGACGGTTTGTGTTTTGTACTGGGTGGGGGTCCATATTTTTCAAGTCGGGGGTTGGTCTTGGCTGGACGGCAAGTCTACATAAAAAACCGAGCCTGATTGGGGTGATGATGTCAGGCCAATGTGGCCACCCATTTGCTGAGCCAGTTCTTTGGCCAGGGTCAGCCCAAGGCCCGTGCCCTGTTGGCTGCGTGTGACAAAGGATTCGCTCTGGCGAAACTTCTCAAAAATGAGCTGCTGGTCTTCGGGTTTGATGCCCACGCCGGTGTCTTGCACCTCAATGCGCACTCGCTGGCCCACGGCGAGGGCACGCACGGTGACCGTGCCTTGCTCGGTAAACTTGATGGCGTTGCTGGTCAGGTTGAGCAAGACTTGTCGCAGCCGCACCCGGTCTGCAAACACCACCGCAGGCAAATCTGTCCGCTGCAACGAGAGCTCCAGTTGCTTGGTTTGCGCATGCCCGGCCTCCAGCGCCACCACTTCAGCCAGCAGGCTGGGCAAATCCACTTCGGTTAGGTTGAAATCCATTCGCCCGGCCTCAATTTTGGCCAGGTCCAGCACATCGGTGACCAGGGTCAGCAAATGCTCTCCGCTGGTGCGAATGGTTTGGGCGTATTCACGTTGGGCGGGGTCTTGCAGGTCCATTTCCAGCAACTCGGCAAAGCCCAAGATGCCATTCAACGGGGTGCGAAGCTCGTGCGACATGTTGGCCAAAAACTCGCTTTTGAGCCGATTCGCTTCCTCTGCGGCCTTACGTGCGTCATCCAGGCGGCCAAAGGACTGTTCTACCGCGTCAGCCATGTGGTTGAACGAGGTGGTCAATTGGGCCATTTCATCTTTGCCACGCACCGGCAGCCGGTGTGCCAGGTCCCCGCCCTGGAATCTGGCAATGCCCTGGCTCATTTCGGTGATGCGCCGGGTCAGCGCGCCAGCCATCCAGATGGCAATCGCAATCACCAGGGCCACCATGACGATGGTGGAGGCTGCCAGGCCCAGGGCCGTACGACGCAAATTGGACACGATGGTGTTTTGCAGGCCGTCGCGCTCGTCCTTGAGCTTGGCATCTGCACCGGCAATCAGGGTGTCGATGCGTTGGCCTGATTCGGTAGCCGCCTTGTGAAAGTCATCCACATTGGCACCGACCGTGATGTAGCCGAAGCCCCGTTTGCTGTTGCCATAGGGGCCTGTGAAGTAGGGAATGGTGGCCGCTGTGGTGAGCTTCCACAAGCCAGAGAAAAAGATCGCAAACGAACCCGAGCCGCCATGTTCGGTCAGTGCATCCCAGCCGTGGCACTGGGGTGAGAAGTTCAGGTACCGGCAGTCCAGCGCCACGTTGCCCGACTGGCTTGATTGAGGAGCCGCTTTGCGCTTGAGCGACTGGTCCTGAAAAGCCGGTGCACCAGGCTGGAATTCATGCCAGGGTTTGCCACTGGCCTGCCAGCTGGCCCACAGATCGGCATCCATCCATGGGGCAACCGGATGCCCGGTTTGTGGGTCGTAGCCGACCACAAAGTAATCTCGTGGGTGGGCAATGGATCGGCTCTTGTGGTCCCACATGAAGGCATAGTTGCCAGAGGCCGGGTCGGCAATCGGGGCAAATCGCTCAGGGGTTGGGCGCACTCGGTTGGTGAAGGCCATCAAATGCGCATGGTCCAGGGCCAGCGTGACATAACCCACCACCTTGCCGCCCTTTTCTACCGGGGTAGCCCAACGCACAATGC
>JBIJDQ010000172.1:0-5549 GCA_044344025.1 Rhodoferax sp. | reverse complement strand
CCTTGTTGCCACACACCGGCAAGTCGTTTCGGTTGGGGATCAGTGGTGTGCCGGGGGTGGGCAAGTCGACTTTCATTGAGGCACTTGGCTTGTACCTGATTGGGCAAGGGCATCGCGTGGCCGTGTTGACCATTGACCCGTCTTCTACCGTCTCAGGCGGCTCCATTCTGGGTGACAAGACCCGTATGGAATTACTCTCTGTGCACGAAAAAGCCTACATTCGCCCCAGCCCCAGCAGCGGTACGCTGGGTGGCGTGGCTGAGAAAACACGCGAAGCCATGTTGGTGTGCGAGGCCGCAGCTTATGACGTGGTGATTGTGGAAACGGTGGGTGTAGGCCAGTCGGAGACTGCAGTGGCCAATATGACCGACATGTTTGTGCTGATGCAGTTGCCCAATGCGGGTGACGATTTGCAGGCCATCAAAAAGGGCGTGATGGAGTTGGCAGACTTGGTGGTGATCAACAAGGCAGACATCGACCCCGATGCCGCCACCCGTGCCCGGGCGCAGATCACTTCCAGCCTGCGGTTGCTCGGCTTGCATGGCAACCCCGACCACATGCACCACGACACCGCCATCTGGCACCCTCAGGTGATGCAACTCAGCGCGTTGCATTCGCAGGGTGTTGACACCTTTTGGGCCAAGGTAATTAAATTCAAGGCGCTGCAAACTGCCAGCGGCAAGTTTGCCGCGCGCCGCAAAAAGCAGGCCTTGTCTTGGATGTGGGAGCGCATTGATGCCGGTTTGAAGCAGGCGTTTGCCCAGCATCCGGTCATCAAAGGCATGTTGCCCATGCTCACCCAAGACGTGCTTGAAGGCCGCGTGGCGGCCTCAACTGCAGCAAGAAATATGCTTGCAGCGCATGCTGATAAATCGTATCTAACTACTTAATTTGTAGCGGATTATTTTTTTAAATTGTGACCACCCCAGAAAGAGAAAACCATGCACGACATCATTGAACTACTGGACAAAAAGCGCGAACTCGCCCGTCTGGGCGGGGGGCAAAAGCGCATCGATGCGCAACACAGCAAGGGCAAGCTCACCGCCCGGGAACGCATTGAAATGCTGCTTGACGAAGGCACGTTTGAAGAATGGGACATGTTTGTAGAACACCGTTGTGTGGACTTCGGCATGGAAGGCAACAAGATTCCGGGTGACGGTGTGGTCACCGGCTACGGCATGATCAGTGGCCGCCTGGTGTTTGTGTTCAGCCAGGACTTCACCGTATTTGGCGGTGCGCTCTCTGAAGCCCATGCTGAGAAAATCTGCAAGATCATGGACCAGGCGATGAAAGTTGGCGCGCCAGTCATTGGGCTTAACGACTCCGGTGGTGCCCGTATTCAGGAAGGTGTGGCCAGCTTGGGCGGCTACGCCGACGTGTTCCAGCGCAACGTCATGGCCAGCGGCGTGATTCCGCAAATCAGCCTGATCATGGGTCCATGCGCGGGAGGTGCGGTGTATTCACCGGCCATGACGGACTTCATTTTCATGGTCAAGGACAGCTCTTACATGTTTGTCACCGGCCCCGAAGTGGTCAAGACCGTGACGCATGAAGACGTGACGGCCGAAGAACTCGGTGGTGCCATCAGCCATTCCACCAAGAGTGGTGTGGCCGACCTGGCGTTTGAAAACGATGTGGAAGCCTTGTTGCTGCTGCGCCGCCTGTACAACTACCTGCCGCTCAACAACCGCGAAAAAGCCCCGGTGCGCAAGAGCGGCGACCCGGCTGACCGCATGGACATGAGCCTGGACACCTTGGTGCCAGACAACCCCAACAAGGCTTATGACATGAAGGAGCTGATCACCAAAACCATGGATGACGGTGACTTTTTTGAACTGCAACCCGAATACGCCAAAAACATCCTGATTGGATTTGGCCGCATGGAAGGCCAAACTGTGGGCATTGTGGCCAACCAGCCGTTGGTGCTGGCCGGTTGCTTGGACATCAAGAGCAGCATCAAGGCAGCGCGCTTTGTGCGCTTTTGTGACGCGTTCAACATTCCCGTCATCACCTTTGTGGACGTGCCCGGCTTCATGCCCGGTACCGCGCAGGAGTACGGCGGCATCATCAAGCACGGTGCCAAGTTGCTCTATGCGTTTGCCGAATGCACCGTGCCAAAAATCACCGTTATCACCCGCAAAGCCTATGGCGGTGCCTATGACGTGATGAGTTCCAAACACCTGCGCGGTGACGTGAACCTGGCCTGGCCCAACGCTGAGATTGCGGTGATGGGTGCCAAGGGTGCGGTGGAAATCATCTTCCGCGAAGACAAGGGCAACCCTGAAAAACTCGCTGCCAAAGAAGCTGAGTACAAAGCCCGTTTTGCTAACCCATTTGTCGCCGGTGCCCGTGGCTTTATTGACGATGTGATCCAGCCGCATGAAACCCGCAAGCGCATTTGCCGCTCGCTGGTCATGCTGCGCGAGAAAAAGATCGAGAACCCATGGCGCAAACACGGCAACATTCCGCTCTGAAGCCACTCTAGAACAAGAAAAGGAACGAGAACATGTTTACAAAAATTCTGATCGCCAACCGGGGTGAAATCGCTTGCCGCGTGATCCTCACCGCTCGCAAAATGGGCATCAAAACTGTTGCGGTCTATTCAGAAGCAGACCGCGATGCCCGCCATGTGTCACTGGCTGACGAGGCCGTGCTGATTGGCCCCGCTGCCAGCCGTGAAAGCTATTTGGTGGCAGACAAGATCATTGCCGCCTGCAAACAAACCGGCGCACAGGCCGTGCACCCAGGTTATGGCTTCTTGAGCGAAAACGCTGGTTTTGCCAAACGGGTGGAAGAAGAAGGCATTGTCTTCATTGGCCCCAAGCACTACTCCATTGCCGCCATGGGCGACAAGATCGAGTCCAAAAAGCTGGCGGGTGCCGCAGGGGTGAACTGCATTCCCGGTGTCAACGATGCCATCGACACCGCTGAAGCAGCAGTCGAGATTGCCAAGGGCATTGGTTACCCGGTCATGATCAAGGCCAGTGCTGGTGGTGGTGGCAAGGGCTTGCGTGTGGCCTTTAATGACAAGGAAGCCTTTGAAGGCTTCACCAGTTGCAAAAACGAAGCGCGCAACAGCTTTGGGGATGACCGTGTGTTCATCGAGAAGTTTGTCGAAGAACCCCGCCACATCGAGATTCAGCTGATTGGCGACAGCCATGGCAACGTGTTGTATCTCAATGAGCGCGAGTGCTCCATTCAGCGCCGTCACCAAAAAGTGATCGAAGAGGCGCCTAGCCCCTTCATCAGCGACGCCACCCGCATAGCCATGGGTGAGCAGGCGGTGCAACTGGCCAAGGCGGTTAACTACCAAAGCGCAGGCACGGTGGAGTTTGTGGTCGGCAAAGACCAGAGCTTTTATTTCCTTGAAATGAACACCCGCCTGCAGGTGGAACACCCGGTGACCGAGTGCATCACCGGGCTTGACCTGGTTGAGCTGATGATTCGTGTGGCAGCAGGTGAGGCGCTGCCTTTGACCCAAGTCGATGTCAAGCGTGACGGCTGGGCCATGGAGTGCCGCATCAACGCTGAAGACCCGTTCCGCAACTTTTTGCCGTCTACCGGTCGTTTGGTCAAGTTCCAGCCCCCCAAAGAAACCATGTTTGCCTCTGATGTCAGCCAATGGCAGGGCGTGCGGGTTGACACCGGTGTGCAAGACGGTGGCGAGATCCCGATGTTTTATGACTCGATGATTGCCAAACTGATCGTGCATGGCAAAGACCGCCTGGAGGCCATTGCCAAAATGCGTGAGGCGTTGAATGGGTTCGTGATTCGCGGCGTGTCGAGCAACATTCCGTTTCAGGCCGCATTGCTGGCGCACCCCAAGTTTGTGGCGGGCGACTTCAACACCGGTTTTATTGCAGAAAACTATGGCAAGGGTTTCCGCGCCGAAGACGTGCCCCACGCCAATGTTGAGTTCTCGGTGGCACTGGCAGCCTTTGTGAACCGGCGCTACCTGGCCCGGTCGGCTGCCATCAGTGGTCAGATGGAAGGACATGAGTTGCGTATTGGCGCAGATTTTGTGGTGGTCACTATCGGGCAGGAGGGCAATGGTGTGTCTTACCCGGTGCATATTGCAGAATTTAACGACAAAAAGCGCACGGGCCAAATCATCGTGGGCAGCACCAACTACCACCTTCACAGCGAGTCGAAATTTGGCCAAGTGCGTGTGGAAGGCAGTTGCAATGGCCAACATTTCACCGCCCAGGTCGAGCGCGGCACGCCCAAAAAGCCGCTGGCGATTCGCGTGATTCACAACGGCACCCAGCTTGACGTGATGGTGCTGCTGCCCCGTGTGGCCGAGTTGCATGCGCTGATGCCTTACAAGGCACCCCCTGACATGAGCCGTTATGTGTTGTCACCCATGCCCGGTTTGTTGGTGGAAGTGGCGGTGCAAGTGGGTCAAAAAGTGCAGGCTGGTGAACGCGTGGCGGTGATTGAAGCCATGAAAATGGAAAACGTGCTGTTTGCCCCCGCCGACGGCGTGGTGGGCAAAGTGTTGGCCAACAAGGGCGAAAGCCTCACGGTGGACCAGCCAATTGTCGAGTTTGCATAAAGAAACGGGCTATAGTCCTTATCAGGTAAGGACTTATAGCTATATTATTTGTAGTAGATTTTGAAATGAGTCTCACCATGACTGCTTCAACGCGTCCCTTCAAGGTGCTTGGCATCCAGCAAATCGCCATCGGTGGCACCAGCAAGACCCGGCTGCAAAAGCTCTGGGTTGACATGCTAGGGCTGGAAGTTACCGGCACGTTTCAAAGCGAACGTGAAAACGTGGAC
Source organism: Rhodoferax sp. (assembly GCA_044344025.1). GTDB lineage: Bacteria > Pseudomonadota > Gammaproteobacteria > Burkholderiales > Burkholderiaceae_C > Rhodoferax. The sequence goes on along the minus strand of JBIJDQ010000172.1, from coordinate 767 downwards.
GAAGACATTTGCGCCATTGGGAGCGGCCCGTTCAAGGTCGAAGTTGACCTGATGCAACCCATGGATGTGGACAAAAAGCCAGCCGTGCACACCACGCCGCTCAACCATGTGGGCCTGTGGATTGACGACCTTCCCAAGGCGGTGGAATGGCTCACCGCGCAAGGTGTGCGTTTTGCCCCCGGTGGCATTCGCAAGGGCGCGGCAGGTTTTGACATCTGTTTTCTGCACCCCAAGGCCAATGACGAGTTCCCGATTGCAGGCGAAGGGGTGTTGATTGAGATGGTGCAGGCACCCCCGGAAGTGGTGTCGGCATTTGCCAAGCTGGCCTGACTGAGTCCGGTCAAGCCCCTTTCACAAGCTGAATGGGCCAGCGATGCCAACTGCGCTGATTTTTATCGGTGCCAAAAAGCACGCTTAGGCTTAAAGCCGTATCAATTAAGCCCCCAAATGTTTTACAAATGTGTCGGTGAGAGCCATATTTACCCTTTTGCTGGTATCTGATTTGCTGGTGTCAGCAAGTGCCATGAAAAGTACCAGCAAGTACCAGCAATGGCATGATTCGACCTGACGCTGAATGAGGCATGAAAAAAACCCGCTCTCCAGTAAAGAAGGCGGGTTTTGAGGTGTTTTGAGACAGTGTGAAACTGTTAAATGGTCCCGCTGACAGGAATCGAACCTGTATCTAGCACTTAGGAGGCACTCGTTCTATCCATTGAACTACAGCGAGACTTCTGCGATTGTAAATCCCACCTGAAAATTGCCGCTCA
>JBIJDQ010000171.1:0-5555 GCA_044344025.1 Rhodoferax sp. | reverse complement strand
GCAGCGTTGCCCACGGCACCTGCCGGGTTGTAGTCTTGCATTTGCCAGGCGAGCTTGGCGCTTTTGCCATTGCCCAGAATGTCAAATTGCGTTGACCGTGAGCGTGCGGCAGAGGCAAAGTTCTGCGCTTGCGCCATTTCCACATGGGATGGGTCAAGCGCCAGCATCATGGAGGTCTCAATGTCACCCGCGTGGATGCCAAAGCGGTGCTCAGCGGCATCAAACAGGGCATTCACGTCCTGACCCTGCGCATCTTTAAGGGGCAGGTTGAACCAACTCACGCTGTACACCAGCAGCCCCAAGCGTGCGCGCAGGTCACGGGCCACCAGGTCCATCACGCTGACGTTGCCACCATGCGCGTTGAACAGCACCAGTTTGGTGATGCCACTGGCCGCCACAGACTCGCCAATGTCGGTCCAGAGCCGCAAAATGGTCTCGTTTTTCAGGGTCAGAGTGCCCGGGAAACGCGCGTGCTCCGGGCTCAGTCCCACGGCCTGTGTCGGCAAAAAAAGCACATGGGCATCTGTTGTCAGATGCGGCAACGCCGCCGCCACAATGCCGTTCACCAGCACCGTGTCCACACTCAGCGGCAGGTGCGGGCCATGCTGCTCGGTGGCCGCCACCGGCAGCACAGCAATGGTGCGCGCTGCTTCACCACTGGTTTGCAGCGCGGCAAAGTCCAAGGTGCTCAGGTTTGCCCAATAACGTGAGGGTGTGGTCATGGTGAAAGACGATGTTAAATGGGCAATAGGTGCAGCAAGGCGAGATCAACCGGCAAGGTCAACTCAAGCCTTCTTCATGAATTCGGCCTTGAGCATGAAGGCACCTTGGTCGGTCTTGCAGTCCACCTCATGGTCACCGGCACCTTCTGGCAGGCGAATGCCTTTGATCTTGGTGCCTTTTTTTAGCACGATGGAGGAGCCCCGAACCTTCAGGTCCTTGATCAAAATCACCGTGTCACCATCAGCCAGCGGGTTGCCGTTGGCATCTTTGACCGGGCCACCGGCGGCATCGCCCTCCTCAGAAGCAGCCGTTTGAGGCCACTCAAAGCCACAGTCCGGGCAGACGTAATTCTCTCCATCGGGGTAAGTGTTTTTAAGGGTGCATTGGGGGCAGGCGGGAAGGTTGGACATGGGTGTGGGGTGAAAAATTGAGTTGGTTTTGGCAAGTGCCTGCCAGTGTAAGGGCCTGGTTTTGGACCCAGATACTGCGCTGATCCCCCGCATTATCAAACCAACCCTTTGCTTGACGAATTGGGGTTGCATCTGGGTGGCAAATGGAGCATTGCACAGGGGGCCGCACTGGTGGCGGGATTTTGGGCAAGAAATATGAACAAGCGCCCGGCATGTGGCGTGGAATAATTGCACTCAAACATTGAATCGGCTGTGCATTGATCCGCTACAGCTCAAGGGAAATATGAAAATCAAAATAACAGTTGCTCAGTGGTGCCGCCTGCTTGCGTTGGCAACCCTGCTATCGCCCCAGTGGAGCCTGGCGGCTGATGTCGCCCGGCAGACCAAAGAGTTCCGAATCCTTCACATCATGAGCTACCACTCGCCATGGCGCTGGACGGACCGACAATTCGAAGCATTCAAGGACGAGCTCAAGGGGGTCAAGACCACCTACGATGTGTTTCAGATGGACACCAAGCGCAACAGCTCCCCTGAACAAAAGGAAAAAAAAGCGCAAGAGGCCAGAGCGCTCATCGAGAAGTGGAAGCCGGACCTTGTCTACACGACCGATGACGACGCTCAGGAGTATGTGGCCAAACATTACGTCAACCAGGCCTTGCCTTTTGTGTTCAGCGGTGTCAACAACGATCCGGCAATCTATGGTTTTACCGGCAGCCGCAATGTGACGGGTGTGCTTGAGCATGAGCACTTTGTTGAGTCGGTGAAGCTCATGCGAAAAATGGTTCCAGGTGCACGAAAAATTGCTCTGGTTTTTGACGATGCCACGATGTGGGACCCCGTGCGGGTGCGCATCATGAACGGCATGCGCAAGTTGCCCGACATGACGATTGTGGCGAGCGACACCATTCGGACTTTTGCGGACTACAAGGTCAAGATGAAGGGATACGAGGCGACCGCTGACATTGTGGGCACCTTGGGAATCTTCAATCTCAAAGACAGTGAAGGCAAGAATGTGCCGTACCAGGAGGTGCAGCGCTGGACTGCTGACAACATCAAGGTCCCTGACTTCGCGTACTGGATCGACCGTGTCTATTTCGGCACGTTGGGTGCCATGACTGTTTCCGAGCGAGAGCAGGGGCGTGCCGCAGGTCGTATTGCCCGTGCGATCCTTGTTGATGGAAAAGCGCCCTCAAGTATTGCGATGGTCCCGACCACCAAGGGCATGCCCGTGCTCAGCCTGGCTCGCGCGAAGAAGCTGGGCATCAAGCTTGATTCGGATGTGCTGCTGAGCAGCGAGGTGATTCAGCGCTTTGACTGGGACCAGCCGTGAAACTGGGCCTGCGCGGCAAGATCCTGCTGATTGCGACCGGAGTCGTGTTGGCAGGATTAACCGCCGGGCTGATTTCCAGCATTTATTTTTTCAATAACCTTTACGTCGCGTCATTGCAGTCGCGCTCAATCGCCATTGCGCAGAGTTTGCGACTGCAAATGGATCGGATTCTCCAATTGGGTATCCAGATGGACAACCTGGTGGGATTTGACAAACAGTGCGTTGCGGTGGTCGAAAGTTATGAGGGCATCGCCTTCGCCATGGTGGTGAACCGCGAAGGCCATGTTCTCTTTCACAGCGATGTGGCGCAGCAAGGGCATTCGTTGGCGTCGCCGGAGTTGCTTGCTGCGGCTCGCAGCAAGGTTGACTTGACGACGGCTTACACGCTGGAGCATCTCAACGGCTACAGCGCGAGCGTGCCCATATTTGCTACCGATGGTGAGCACCTTGGCAGTGTATTGGTTGGCGTTTCTGCCAAAGTCATCGACAACAAGCTGATGCCGATGTACCAGAACCTCTTGTTGGTCGGGCTTCTCGCGTTGGTCTGCGGTGCTGGCGTCATTTTGATGGCGCTTTCGCATTTCATTACCCAACCGATTCAGGTGTTTGTCCAGTCGCTGCGGCATTTGCAAAATCACACGACCGACCTGAGTCAACGTGTCATTTGGGAGTCTGCCGACGAACTTGGTGACCTTGCCCAAGCCTTTAACGGCTTGATGTCGACCTTGCAAGAAGCGACTGTTTCGAAGTCCTCGCTCACCGAGGCCTACCTCGCCCTGCAGGCCAGTGAAGAAACCAACCGAAAACAAAAGCTGCTGCTTGACACGGTGCTGAACAACATTGATGCCATGGTCTACATGAAAGACCTGGAGGGTCGCTACGTGTATGCCAACGCCTGTGCTGCCGCCATTCTGGGGCAATCTCAAGAAGGAATCCAAGGCAAGCGGGATGCGGACATCATGTCCCGTACAGAAGCCGAGCGTCTTGGACGGATGGAGCACAGGGTGCTGGAGTTGGGTCAGCGGATTTCCGGCGAAGAAGTCCTGGTGGATGCTTCGGGTGTGACCCGGCATTTTTGGCTTATGAAAATACCCATTATGGAAAACGGCAAGGTGACTGCCAGCGTTGGCATCTCTACCGACATATCGGAAACTGTTCGACTCAAACAACAGTTTGAGTTGCTGGCGAACACGGACCCCATGACCGCCATCTCCAACCGCCGTCACTTCATCTCCGAGGCTGCGCGCGAACTCAAGCGGATGTACCGTGCCGGTGAAAACCTGGCGGTGATCATGTTTGACATCGATAAATTCAAAGCCATCAATGACTTGTACGGTCATGCGGCAGGTGATCGGGCCATTCTTGCGTTGGTGGATGTCTGTAGGCGCATGCGGCGGGAGACTGACCTGTTGGGTCGTCTGGGTGGCGACGAATTTGTGATTGTTTTGCCCAGAACCGATCCCATGGAGGCCTTGGCAGCGGCCGAGCGTTTGCGAGAGGCCATTGCCAAGACATCGGTCATCGGCAACGAACACGAAATCATCTTGATCACCGTCAGCTTGGGGGTGGCGCTCTCGGATGGTGTCTGTTCGCTGGACGACGTGATCAACCGTGCCGATGTCGCCCTGTACCACGCCAAGCAACACGGCCGTAACCGCACCAGTCTTTATGGTCACGCCAAGGAAGCGCCGCAGGATTCGGCAGACAGCCGATTGGCACTGTTTGACGCGAAAATCTGACCATTCTGGACAGGGCTTGCCCAGCCACAAAATTGTGGAGCCTGCCAGATGCCGTGCGGTCCATCAGGGACATGGGTGGCTTGAATGCCTGCACCGCTGGACCAGAGTTTGCGGCATGCGTTAAAGGCGAAAATACCCCCATGACCCAAGACCTCTTCCGCCAAAACGCCTACCTTACTGAATGCACCGCCACGGTGACCGCCATCACGCCCCAAGGCCTTGTGCTGGACCGCACCGTGTTTTACCCGCTGGGTGGCGGACAAGCCGGGGACACCGGCTGGCTGGTGCTTAGCAATGGCAGCCAGATCGACATCACCGACACCCGCAAGGGCAAAGCCGAAGACGGCAGTTTTAATGGTGAAATTGTGCACTTGTGCTCACCAGACATGCTTGAGAAGCTACAAAATTCAGATCATTCAGCCACATTCCCGCTGGCCGTGGGCGACACCGTCACCGCCCGCATTGACTGGCCGCGCCGCCTGCGCATGATGCGTTTTCACACCGCCAGCCACCTGCTGTGCCACATCGTGCCCAAGCTGGTCAACGGCTGCTCAATCACGCCGGACTACGCCCGCATCGACTTCAACATGACCGAGGCGCTGGACAAAGAGGCCTTAAGCGCCGCCATTGCCAAACTGGTGGCCGCCGCGCACCCAGTGTCGGTGGGCTGTATCACCGATGGTGAACTTGATGCCAACCCGGCGCTGGTAAAAAGCATGTCGGTGCAGCCACCGCGCGGCAGCGGGCAGATTCGCACGATTCAAATCGGCACCGCGACCCCGGATGCCGCCCAAACCAGCCAAGCCACTGTGGGTGCGGACCAAATCGACACCTTGGTTGACCTGCAACCCTGCGGTGGCACGCACGTGGCCAACACCGCTGAGATTGGCCAGGTCATCGTCACCAAGATCGAGAAAAAGTCCGCCATGTCACGCCGCGTGGTGCTGGGTTTTGCGCCATGAGCCGCGACAAGGCAAGGGTCATCAAGGACGGTGATTTTTTTGGCTGGGACGGTGATGTGCTGGTGGTCAATATTCTGGGAAAACCCAGCGCCAGCAAAGATGCCATTGGCAAACCCAAGGGTAGCCAGCTCAAGGTCAGCGTCACCGCCAAACCCCTCAACGGCAAAGCCACTGACCACATGGTGCGCTTTTTGGCCCCGCTGTTTGGCGTGAGCGTGAGCGCCATTGAGGTGGTGTTTGGCCAGGAAAACGTCAACAAGCAGTTGCGCATCAAGGGCCCCACCAAACTGCCAGCGGTGTTTACCCCGCAGGCCGAGCAGCCCACCCTGTTCGCGCCTGATGACTTGCGCCCGTAAATTCACCCCATTCGGCCAGCGGAACTTTGCTCACA
>JBIJDQ010000170.1:0-5576 GCA_044344025.1 Rhodoferax sp. | reverse complement strand
AACCCAGCAAAAATAAAAGCGATGTCATGCATGGGGCAGACTGTAGGGTCTGCCACTTAGATTGCAAACTACATTTTTATGATGAATATATAACTAAAAAGTATATTGAACGCTGTCCGTCAACCCGAACCACCTCAAATTAGGTGCCGGTGCGTGCCTGGATGGTGGCTTTGAAAGCCAGGGCCAGGTGGGTTTGCAGGCTGTCTGCTTCAGCCCATTGCTGTGCCAGGGCTGCGTTCTCCAGGGCGTTGGCAATGTGGGCCATGCGCTCAACACCAATGTTGCCGCAGGAGCCTTTGAGTTCATGCGCCACAGCGCCGACGGTGGCGGTGTCCCGCGCCTCGACGGCTTTGCCCAGCTTCTTGAGCAGCACCCCCGAGGTGGCCTCAAACAGCGTGAGCAAGCGGCTGATGGCCTCGGGCTCGTCACCAAAGTAGTCGGCTAGCAACTCGAAATTGATCAGCGTCTGGTTGAATTCACTTGCAAGCGCGTCGCTAACGGTGGCTGGGGTGGCCCACCGGGGGGGGGTGTCGGGTGCCTGGTCGATCCAACGGCTCAAGACCTCGCGCAATTGCGTGGGGTCAATGGGTTTGCTGAGGTAGTCGTCCATTCCGGCCACCAGACAGCGCTCACGGTCACCTTGCATGGCATGGGCGGTCATGGCAATGATGGGCACGCGCCTCTCGCCCGGTAGCTGGGCCAGGCGAATGGCTGCGGTGGCCTCAAAGCCGTCCATGATGGGCATCTGGCAGTCCATCAAGATGACCGCATAGGCTGTGCCCTGGCCTGAGCTGACGACCGCCATGGCTGCCAAGGCCTCCTGACCGTTGTTGACGGTGTGCAAGGTGTAGCCCAGTTTGCCAATTTGCAGTTGCGCGACTTTTTGGTTGATGAGGTTGTCCTCGGCCAGCAAAATGCGGTGGTGCCGAGCCAATGGGTTTGCCGGGCTGCTTTGGGCGTGCGGGGTGGGCCTGCTGCCGGATGGAGGATTTACCGCCTGAACCGTCAGGCTGTCAAACAACTGCGACTGGCGCACCGGCTTGGTCAGACAGGCAAAAAAACCGGCTTGGGTGGCCTGCTCAGCCAGGTTACGGCGGTCGTGGCCGGTCAGCAGCACCAGCCGGAGTTTGTCAAAGCGGTGGTCGGCCCGCAAGGCCCGGGCCAATTCGAGCCCGTCCATGCCGGGCATGACGAGGTCAATCAGGGCCGCGTCAAAGGCTTGACCGCTGTCCGCTGCATCACCCAATTGTTTCAGGGCTTGCGCGGCGTTCGGCGCGCTGTGGCTGGTCATGCGCCAGGAGTCAAGGTAGCGGCCAATGATCTTTCGGTCGATCGCCTGGTCGTCCACCACCAGCACACGCATGCCGGTGGGCTCGGTTGCGGCAAGGGCAATGTGGGGCAAGTCGGTGGACACTTTGGCATGCTGCAGCGGCAGGGTGAACCAGAAAGTCGAACCCTCGCCCAGTTGGCTGTGAATGCCAATTTGCCCACCCATCAGTTCAACCAGGCTGCGGCTGATGGCCAGCCCCAGGCCGGTGCCACCATATTTGCGGGTGGTTGAGCTGTCGGCTTGGGTGAATGAGGTAAACAAACGAGCCTGCACTGCCGGTGAAATGCCAATGCCGGTGTCACGCACTTCAAAACGCACCATCGGTTGGCCGTCAATATTGACGTGTTGGGCGTTGAGTTCAATGCCGCCTTGCTCTGTGAACTTGATGGCATTGCTGATCAGGTTCAGCATCACCTGGCGCAGCCGGGTCGGGTCGCCCTGCATCAGCGCCGGGATGCTGGGGTCGACAAAGCTGGTGAGCCAGAGGGACTTTTCCCGCGCCTTGGTCAGCAGCAGCTCGGTGGTGCCTTCCACCACCTCAAGGGGGGAGAAGTCAGTGATTTCAACATCAAGTTTGCCCGCCTCGATTTTGGAGAAATCCAGAATGTCGTTGATGATGACCAGCAAAGCCTGCGCCGAATCGCGCACGATCTGGGTAAAGTCGCGCTGCTCGGCATCCAGCCGGGTGTCCAGCAACAGCCCTGTCATGCCGATGATGCCGTTCATGGGGGTTCGAATTTCGTGGCTCATGTTGGACAAAAACTCCGACTTGAGCCGTGAGTTCTCCAGCGCCTGGTCACGTGCGTTACGCAATGCGAGCTCGGCTTTTTGGCGAACACTGATGTCGGTGAGCACGCCAATGTAGTGGGTCACCACCGCCAGGTCGTTGTGCACTGGCGAGAGGTGCAACTCGGTGGCCAGCGGTGAGCCGTCTTTGCGCTGGAATGCCATCTCAAGGATCAGACTGTCACCTTGGGCCATGCTGGTCTGGATGTGCGCCAGCTTTTCCGGGTCAGTGTCGGGGCTGCACAAGGTTTCGACGCGCAGGCCTACGGCTTCCTGGCTGGTGAAACCCAGCATGTGGCAAAAACCGGCATTCACGTCGGCAAGGGTTGGGCCCATGGCGTGGGCCGTGGCATCGGTGATGAAGATGCCTTGCTCAATGTCCTGAATGGCCGACTCCACCAGCTTGAGGCGGGTGCGGGTGGCCAGTTCTTGGGTGATGTCATGAAAAGACACCAGCGAGCCTACCGACACGCCGTCCTGGGTCAAGGGTTTGGCTCGGAAGGCCACCGGAATAAAGGCACCGTCACGGTGGACAAAATGCGCTTGTGAATCCAGTGCCACACCGTCTAGCAGCACTGCCATCAGGGGGCACTGTTCGCGGGGAAAGGGTGAGCCGTCGGGGTGGCTGTGGTGGATGGCCTGGTGTGCGGCTTGCCCCACCAGGTCAGTGGCTGGCCAGCCAAGAATGTGTTCACCAGCTGCGTTGATGAAGGTCACATCACCTTGCAAGTTGGTCGTGTAGACACCGTCACTCAAGGTGTTGAGGATGCTGGCGTTTTGCTCACGCTGGCGGGCAATTGCCAGTCCGGTAACCTGTGCCTTTTTGAGTGCGGCGCTCAAGTGACGCATGAGCGCCAAGCCAGCGACGCCGCCCAACAGCACCACAAACACGATTAGCCCAGTCTCAATGGTTTTGAGTTCGGCGGCACGGTTTTGCAGTTCGTCTTGGCGCACTTTGAGGCGTTGCTCACCCGATTGAGCGAATTGACTCAACCGCACATTAAGTCCCTCGAAGGCAGGCGTGAGTGGTTTGACCGCGCGTGCGATGGCTTTCTCTGCGTCTAGTGATGCGGTAGGGCCCCCAGCGGCCAGGTTTTGCCAGCGCTGGGGCAGCACCTGGACCAGCGCCAGGGTCAGGACCTGCAACTGGTCAAGCTGGATTGTCAGGTTCGTCAGGGCTGGCCCTTGGTCAGGCGGGGTGGGCGTGGTGCCCACCTGTTCCCGCAACGCCAGGTGGTGGCGCACCTTGTCGATGCGCGTGTTAATGTGGGCCTTCTGGCTGGCCAATTCCTCGGCGGTCTGGGTGAGCGCCATCAGGTAGAGGGCTTTTTCAAGACCTTGCAGGTCAAGCAGCATGGCCCTGTCGGCCATCTGTTGGCTGAGTTCGCTGGCACCTTGTTGCCCAATGTCAAGCTCAAGCGCAGTAAAGTGGCCGCGCAAACCAAACACCAGCAGCAAGCACAGCAGAAAGATGCCGACCAGCCAATTCAGGGTGGCCCCGCCTTGCACGGTGGTCTGCAAGGCCGCAATGGGCGTGTCGTTGGGCTGAGGGTCTGGAGGTGTCATGGTGTTTGGGTTGGGGCCAACGTATTTTTCTTCATACCCATCCTAATGCACCGGCCAGTGCACCGGCACCCAGCAGCCACAGCAGGTGAATTTTGGTGCGCCATACCAACGCTGCCACGCAGGCGGTGAGCAACCAAAGAGGCCAATGTGCCAGATCAGTCCCGTGTGCGGCGGTCAGTATCCAGCCGGTGGCCATCAACAGGGCCAACACCACGGGTGCCATGCCCTGCTTGAACGCGCGCACGGCACGCAACTCGCGGTTTTGGTGGCCCCAGCGTGAAGCGGCAAACGTGAGCGTGGTGCTGGGCAGCAAGATGCCCAGCATGGCCAGCAACATGCCAAGCAAGGCACTGCTCCAGCCAACCCAGCCAGCATCCAGGCCACCGCCTGCGTTCAGGCCCACGTGCCAGCCCATCAGCGCCACAAACAAGACATTAGGGCCAGGCGCGGCCTGGGCAATGGCAATGGAGGCGTTGAACTGGCCATCGGTCAGCCATTGATGCTGGTCCACCAGCGTGCGGTGCATGTCGGGTACGGTGGTTATGGCACCACCTACGGCCAGCAACGAGAGTGACAAAAAATGCGTCAACAGTGCCATCCAGTCGGCGGTACTCATGGTGACGGTCATGGGCTAACTCTCTCAAGTTGCCCGATTCGCCGGTAAGCCCACCACGCACCGGCGCCGCCCACCCCCAGCAGGACCAGAATCAGCGGCAAACGAAAAAAGGCAACCGCTATAAAAGTAATAGCTGCTAGCGACCAGCAGGTAAGCACTCCAAGCACATTTTGCTTTAAAGCCGAGAAAAGTCGCAGCCCAGTGGCGGCAATCATGCCCGCAGCCACCGCACCCATGCCTCGCAGGGCCCCTTGAACCGGTACCGAGTCAGACACCCCGGCAAACAACGCCGCCAGAATCAGCACAATCACCAGCGGAAACGTCAGCATGCCCGCCAGCGCCACCAAACCGCCCCGCAGGCCAAAGTAGCGGTCACCAATCATCAGGGACAGGTTGACCACGTTGGGGCCTGGTAGCACCTGTGCCACAGCCCAGTCTTCAACAAATTGTTCTGCTGTGAGCCAGCGCTTTTTGTCCACCAACTCGCGCTGCACCACCGCCACCACGCCACCAAAACCCTGCAAAGCCAGGAAGGTGAAGGCCCAGAAAAGCGCGGTCAACGACTCTGGCGCGGGGTGGGTGGGTGGGTATAAATCCGACATGGGCGTGAGTGGGTCGCAAGAAGGCTTGGCCATGATGCAATTATCAACCGATGCCCATGGCAGTGGCATCAGTCATTTGCATCAAAGTGCATGACGGTCCAGGTGCAGTGCAGCGTTATTGCGCCACCCAGCCACCGTCCATGTTCCAGGCCACACCCCGCACGTTGTTGCCTGCGGGCGAGCAGAAAAATACTGCCAGAGCACCCAACTCTTCGGGCGTCGTGAACTGTTTGGAGGGTTCTTTTTCGCCCAGCAAGACGCCTTTTGCCTCGTCGTTTGACACGCCCAACGCCGCCGCCTTGGCATCCACCTGCTTTTGCACCAGCGGTGTCAGCACCCAGCCGGGGCAAATGGCGTTGCAGGTGACCCCGGTGGTGGCGTTTTCCAGCGCCGTGACCTTGGTCAGGCCAACCACACCGTGCTTGGCTGCGACATAGGCTGATTTTTCAGCCGAACCCACCAGACCGTGGACCGAGGCCACGTTGATGATGCGGCCCCAACCGGCCGCCTGCATACCGGGCAGCGCGACCCGTGTGGCATGAAAAGCGCTGCTCATGTTGATGGCAATGATGGCATCCCAGCGCTCGGTGGGGAAGTTTTCGATGCGCGCCACATGCTGAATGCCCGCGTTGTTGACCAAGATGTCAACCCGGCCAAACTGCTCTGCGGCAAAGGC
>JBIJDQ010000169.1:0-5586 GCA_044344025.1 Rhodoferax sp. | reverse complement strand
GCTTTACCCAGCAGTTCCGATGAGCATTGCCCGCATTGCTAATGTGGAGCGCGCACAGATGCTGGTGGAGAGCCCGTCACGCGCTGCCTTGCAGCGTTTTTTGACCGCTTGGCAAGCCGTGTTGCACAGCACCCGGTCGTTGCCTGAGTGCAAAGGCGTGATGCGCTGGGCAATTGATGTGGACCCGTTGCTGATTTAACATGAGCGCCACTTAAAGGCGATGCCCATCAAACAGCCTTGCTCGCCACAATCACCTGAAAGTTGCCAAAAAAGGCGGTGTGCCGCTCACATGTCACACCAGGCATGGCCTGCAACTGCTGCACCGGGTCATGGCTGTCCCACAAGGCCAGGCCGTAGGGCTCAAACACCTTGAAGTAAGTCCAGCTCAGGGCACGCAGCAGCCAGGGGCGGGGGCGGTGAAACTCACCCAGGTACAGCTTGCCGCCTGGGGCCAGCACCCGCATGGCCTCACTTAAGGCCTCTATCTTCAAATGGTGGGGCAACTCGTGCAAAAGGAAAAACATCACATTGGCCTGCACCGAGGCATCGGCCTGCTTCATGGCCACCGCGTTGTCATGCAGATAGGTGACTTGCCCGGCGTAAGCATCCAACTTGGTCTTCGCATGGTCCAACTCGTTTTGAATGATGTCGGCAATCAGCACCTTGCGGGCACCCGACTTGACGGCCGCCTTGACCACCCTGGGAATCACGTTGCCAAAGGCGCAGGAGGTGATCAACACCTGCTTTTCCTGCAAATCGTCATGGCGCAGGCCATGCGTGATGAGGGACACCAGGCGGCTGTACTGAAACAACAAAATGGCTGAGATGACGGGCTGCCAGTCCACCAGACGAATCAGGCGCATATTGGAGTAAATAGGATACACATGGGCGGCATCATGGGAGAGCCGCCCTGTGGCACCGCGAATGAGCAGCGCACCCCGCGTCAGGGTAAAGAAAAAAAGCGCCGTGCTGGCAAGCACCACGACCACAGTAAAAAAGGCATACGACAACCAGGCAGGCATTGCGTTCTTTCAGTTGGGAGTTTTGTGACGAAATCGTCAAGGATTTTTCAAAAGCGAATTACACACCCTAGGGAAAACCCTGTTTTGACCCAAATCAACTAAATGGGGATTACATCCAACTGACAAGCCGTAACCAAAATCAAACCAACAGCGACACCGCCAGCGAAAACGTCACAAATGCGGCAGCGGTTGATACCAGAATGATGCGGGCAATGCGCCCGTTGTCTGCGCCAAAACGCTCGGCCAGCAAAGACACGTTGCTGGCACTGGGCAGGGCGGCGGTCAGCACCATCACGGTCAGGGCAAAGCGCGACAGAGGTACCCCCTGGCTGATCAACCCGCCCCCCACCACCAGCACCAGCAGCGGGTGCAAAAAAAGCTTAATCAGCGCCACAGGCAGGTAGTCGCTCAGCAGCGGTGCGCTGGCGTGCCCTGACGCGGCCAGCATTTGCGAACGCGCCAGCACCGCACCAATGGTGAACAGTGCCACAGGCGAGGCGGCATCGGCCAGCAAGCCCACGGTTTGGGTGACCGGCTTGGGTGGCATCCAGCCCATTGCCGACACCAGCGCACCCAGCAAAATCGCCCACGGCATGGGGTTGGCCACCACCCCTTTGAGTGCGTTTTTAAGCGCCTTGCTGGCACCATGGGTGTCGGCACCGTCCAGGCGGGACAAGGCAATACACAAAGATGAGGTGACGATCATGTCCACCACCATGGTCACAATCACCGGCCCGGCCGACTGCGCACCCAGCAGGGCGACCAACAGCGGCACGCCCATAAATCCCGAATTGGGAAACGCTGCCACCAGCGCACCAAAAGCGGCATCGTTCCAGCCAATGCGGCTGTTCAGGCTGACCGCCACGGTAAACCCCACAATGACCAGCGCACACAGCAGCCAAGTAGCCAACACGCCCACATCCAGCAGCTGGGCAATGGGGGTGTTGGCACCAAAGCGGTACAGCATGCAGGGCAAGGCAAAAAACAACACAAAACCGTTCAGACCAGGAATGGCCTCCAGCGGCAACATTCGCCTGCGCGCCGCCAGGTAGCCGCACAACACCAGCGCAAAAAAGGGAAAAGTAATGATGAAAACTTGCAGCACCCGGGCATTGTGTCAGCACTTGTGCGGCCTGTAGGCCCCTCGCAGCCAAACCGCGCCAACAAAGCTTGGCATTGTTGTTGCTTGTGGGTTGCATCTGTCCAACCAAGGAAACTTTATGTCCAAACGCTTTTTCCTGAAAACCGCCGCCGCAATGGCCGCCGCCATTTACCTGCCACTGGCCTTCGCCCAAAGCACACCGATCAAATTTCAACTCGACTGGCGCTTTGAAGGCCCCAGCGCCTTGTTTTTGACACCTGCTGCCAAAGGCTATTTCAAGGATGCCAAGCTTGACGTGACGATTGACGCGGGCAATGGCTCAGGCGCGGCAGTGAACCGCGTGGCATCAGGCGCCTACGACATGGGGTTTGCCGACTTGGCCGCAGTCATGGAATTTCATGCCAACAACCCCGATGCGCCCAACAAACCGGTGGCGGTCATGATGGTCTACAACGACACGCCCGCTTCGGTTATGGCGCTAAAGAAATCCGGCATCAAGACCCCGGCGGACCTGAGCGGCAAAAAACTCGGTGCGCCGGTGTTTGATGCGGGCCGCCGGGCCTTCCCGATTTTTGCCAAAGCCAATGCCATCACCAACGTGGCCTGGACCGCCATGGATCCCCCGCTGCGCGAAACCATGCTGGTGCGCGGTGATGTGGATGCCATCACCGGTTTTACCTTCACCTCGCTGCTGAATCTGGAAGCGCGTGGCGTCAAGCTTGACGACGTGGTGGTGCTGCCATACCCCAGTTTTGGTGTCAAGCTGTATGGCAATGCCATCATTGCATCACCCAAAATGATCAAGGAAAACCCGGCCGCCATCAAAGCGTTTTTGGCCGCTTTTGCCAAAGGTGCCAAGGAGGTGATGACCAACCCCGCTTTGGCAATAGCCGATGTGAAGGCACGTGACGGCATTGTGAATGTGGAGCTGGAAACCCGCCGTCTAAAACTGGCCATTGACACCGCCATCAACAGCCCCAACGCCCGCGCGGAAGGGTTTGGCCAAGTCAATGGCCCACGCCTGTCACTCATGGCCAGTCAGGTGTCAGACGCGTTCAACACCAAAACTCGGGTCAATGCCGACACCATCTGGAATGGCAGTTTTTTACCCACCAAAGCCGTGCTGGACGTACTGCCAAAAAAATAAGCCAAAAAAGCTCCTTTTTTTATAGCTACTAGCGCTTATTCTGCAAGCACTAGAGGCCAATTTCTTATATATTGATGCAAAAAACACCCACTCCCTGGTTCGTCGACTTCTCGGATGTCTGGTTGGCCTACAACGACGAGTTATTGGTGCAAAACCAGTTTGCCGTGGAGGCGATTGACCTGAAGGTGCGCCAGGGCGAGTTCATCGCCATCGTCGGACCATCGGGCTGTGGCAAGTCCACCTTCATGAAGCTGGCCACCGGGCTGAAGATGCCCTCCATGGGCAAAATTTTGATTGACCAGCAGCCCGTCACTGGGCCGCTCAAAATCTCCGGCATGGCGTTTCAGGCACCGAGCCTGTTGCCGTGGCGCACCACGGTGGACAACGTGCTGCTGCCGCTGGAAATTGTGGAGCCCTACCGCAGCAACTTCAAGGCCAAACGAAAGGAGTACGAAGAACGCGCCCGAAAACTGCTGCAAAAAGTGGGCTTGGGCGGTTACGAGGACAAATTCCCCTGGCAACTCTCGGGTGGCATGCAGCAGCGCGCCAGCATCTGCCGGGCGTTGATTCATGAGCCCAAAATGCTGCTGCTGGACGAGCCTTTTGGTGCACTGGACGCCTTCACCCGTGAAGAGTTGTGGTGCATCTTGCGTGATTTGTGGACCGAGCAGCAGTTCAACGTGATTCTGGTCACCCACGACCTGCGCGAGTCGGTGTTTCTGGCCGACACCGTGTATGTGATGAGCAAAAGCCCAGGGCGCTTCGTGGTGAAACGGGAGATTGACCTGCCGCGCCCCCGTGACCTGGAAGTCACCTACGCACCAGAGTTCACTGACATCGTGCACGAGCTGCGTGGGCACATTGGTGCCATGCGCAAAACTGGTGCAGCGGTTGCGCCATAAGCATTCAAGCCTTTTTTCATCGGACCAAGTCATGAACAAAAAACAAATTGAAATCTGGTCACCCTGGCTGCTGCTGCTGGCCGTGTTGGTGCTGTGGCAGGTGTTGTGCGCGGCATTCAACGTGTCCGAATTTATCTTCCCCAGCCCGTGGCGCATCTGGACCCAATTTTGGGAGTTCAAAGAGGTCATTGCCGGCCATGCCTGGCGCACCTTTTGGGTCACCATGGTGGGTTTTGGCATCGCCATTGTGGTGGGTGTGCTGCTGGGTTTTGTAATCGGCAGCTCGCGGCTGGCTTACGCTGCCGTGTACCCGCTGATGACCGCCTTTAACGCCCTGCCCAAAGCCGCTTTTGTACCGATTTTGGTGGTGTGGTTTGGCATTGGTGTGGGCCCGGCCATCTTGACCGCTTTTTTAATCAGCTTTTTCCCCATCATGGTGAACATTGCCACCGGGTTGGCCACGCTGGAGCCTGAACTGGAAGACGTGTTGCGCGTGCTGGGTGCCAAGCGCTGGGACGTGCTGGTCAAAGTGGGCCTGCCGCGCTCCATGCCTTACTTTTACGGCTCGCTCAAAGTGGCCATCACCCTGGCGTTTGTCGGTACCACGGTGTCTGAGATGACGGCTGCCAACGAAGGCATTGGTTACCTGCTGATCTCTGCGGGCTCGTCCATGCAAATGGGCCTGGCCTTTGCCGGGTTGGTGGTGGTGGGGGCCATGGCGATGGTGATGTATGAGCTGTTTTCCGCGATTGAAAACCACACCACGGCCTGGGCGCACCGGGGTTCGCAAAACCACTGAGCCTTTTTTCGGCACGCTATTTGCTAAACATCAACTGTTCATTAACTCTTTGGAAATACGCATGAAAAAAACATTGATTCTGGCAACCGGACTGAGCGCCTTTGTCATCGGCGCGCAGGCGCAAAGCACCGTCCAACTGATGGGGCTGGCCGATGTGTACACCGGCTCCATGCGCATGGCGGGAGACGCGGTGAGCAAGTCGGTGTGAGCAGTGGCGGCATGACCACCTCATGGTGGGGCATGACCGGCAGCGAAGACCTGGGCGGCGGTTTGAAGGCCAGCTTCGCGCTGACCTCGTTTTTCCGCATGGATGGGGGTGAGTCCGGCCGCTTTGCTGCAGACACCCAGTTTTCACGCGATGCCAATGTCAGTCTGTCGGGGTCGTTCGGCACAATCAATCTCGGTCGAGGCAAGGCCCCCAACTTCTTGCCAACCATCGCTTTTAACCCCTTGGGCGACTCGTTCACCTTCTCGCCGCTGGTACTGCATGCCAACGTCTCGCTTTTTAACGGCACCGGCTGGGGCGGCACCACACCATCTGACACTGGTTGGTCCAACCAGATCACCTACTCCACACCCACACTGGCTGGGGTCAAGGCCAATATTCACTACCA
>JBIJDQ010000168.1:0-5592 GCA_044344025.1 Rhodoferax sp. | reverse complement strand
AGGGTTGCCGCCACTTACCAGAATGACGCCCCCGCTGTAGTTCAATTGGCCCAGTTTGTTCAGGAACTCAAAGCCATCCATATCGGGCATAAAAACGTCACAGATCAGCAAATCCGGGCGGTAATTCAGTCGGGACAACGAGCGCATTCCCTCGATTCCGTTGTTGGCACAGTAAATGTGTTCAACCCCCAACGAGTTCAATAGTTCGCGCATGAGGTCCTGGCTAAATGGGTCGTCATCGACTACCAATACGGACTGCGTCTTTGTTGAAATTGAACCTGTTTGCATTGAAAAAATCTTTCAAGGGCCTTTGTGGCGCCAGTGCAGCAATTCTTAAGAATTGCTGCACTGGTGTACATCCCCCAAGTGGGTGAAAACCTATTCAGATGTATCAATTCGATGACTGACAGCATCAAATGCCGCGTTTAACGGTGCCATCAGGGCAATGCAAGGCTCAATCTCACCAGCGTTGCCAGCAGTTTCCATTTGCTGGCAAAGTTCTCCAAGCAACATGGCGCCCACGGACCGCGAGCTTGATTTGAGCTTGTGTGCCAAGGCGGCCATACCCGCAGCATCCACCGCAGCAGCTGCAGACGCAAGGGCCTGCATTTGTTCGCGTGCAGTGGTGATGTAGCGCCCGAGCAACCGGGCGTGCATGGCCGGGTCGCCGCCCACCAGAGCGGTCAGAGTGGACGAATCCCATTCCAGAGGAGCAGACTCCACGCGCTTGGGCATCCAGCGCGCAATTGTGTCCGCCAGGTCGTCCAGGCGCAGTGGTTTTGTGAGGTAATCGTCCATACCCTGATCACGGCAACGTTGTGCTTCGCCCTGGAGCGCATTGGCGGTGACCGCGATGATGGGAATCCGGGTCTGTGGAGTTTCCTGCGCCCGAATTGCCGCGGTCAGAGCAAAGCCATCCATTACAGGCATCTGGCAATCGGTGAGTAGCATGTCGTAGCGCTTGGACTTCCACTTTGCCAGTGCTTGCGCGCCGTCCACTGCCACATCGGCCGAATAGCCCAACAATCGCAGCTGCTCAAGCATCACATCGCTGTTAGTCGGGTTGTCTTCAGCAATCAGAATAAGGCCGCCCGCCGCCTCAGGGTATTTGGCTGCCGACTCTGCGGGCACTGTCGACGCCACATTGGCGGGCGCCTCTTCGAAAGGCAATGTCAAACTAAACTCCGATCCCTCTCCAGCAGTGCTGCGCATAGAAATATCGCCGCCCATCATGGTCGCGAGTCGATGGCTGATGCTCAACCCAAGCCCTGTCCCACCAAATTTGCGACCGGTGCTTTCGTCAGCTTGGGTGAATGGCTCGAACAACTTGTCGATTGCCTGCGGTTCGATACCAATGCCGTTATCGATGATGCGTAACCGCACCGTGGCGTTGCCATCTGTCCGCAAAGGGGAGTCGACCGAAATGGTGACTGCTCCTTGCTTATCGGCTGAGTTGCTGGTGAATTTCACCGCGTTTCCGACCAGGTTCAGCAACACTTGTCGCAGACGGGTAGGGTCCGAATAAATCCAGTTTGGCATATCAGGTGCCAGTTGTGTATGGAGTTGAATGCCCTTCGCCTGTGCTGTGGCAATCAGCAATTGATGCACATCGTCCACTACCGCTTTCAAATTGGTAGGAATGCGCTCTACGACCATTTTGCTGGCTTCAATCTTGGAGTAGTCCAGAATATCGTTGAGGATGTGAATCAGCGCGGTAGACGAGTGATGAATGGTATTCACCATACGCCTTTGTTCTGTCGTTAAGTTGGAGCGTTTCAGCACATCCACCATTCCGATGACCCCGTTCATTGGCGTGCGGATTTCATGGCTCATATTGGCCAGAAAATCTGACTTGGCCTGGTTGGCCGCGTTGGCCGCTTCTTCAATGAGAATCCGTTCCGTGATGTCAATATGGGTGCCGGTAAAACGAATGGCGCGGCCGACAGCATCGCGGGTGGCGCGGCCCCTACTACGAATCCAGCGCCATGTGCCATCACGATGTCGCAGGCGAATGACGGTCTGAAAATCCTGGTCCAGATTTTTGAAATGCCGGAACATTCTTTCCCGATAAATCCGCATGTCATCTGGGTGTGCAATGGCATCCCAGGCTTCTCGCACCGTGGGCATTTCGCGCAGGGTGTACCCCAGCATCTCCGCCATTCGTGGGGAGTGGTAAAGCTCGCCGGTGACAATGTTCAGGTCCCAGATGCCTTCTTCTGCTCCCTCCACAGCGAGGCTAAAGCGCAGTTGGCTCTCCTTTAACGCATTTTTTTGCTGTTCCAACTCGGTCAGGTCGTCGTAGGACCAGACCCGTCCCACGATTTCATCACCTATTTTTTGGGGGTAAAAAGTACGCTTGTAGACCCTTCCGTCCACGAACTGGATGAGGTCGGTGCCGTGTTCGTCGGGGTGCTGGTCTATGAAACGCAGTTTTTCGATATACGCAGTGGCATGTGCAACCTGTGACAACATGTGGCGTCGACCGAGGGAAACATCACGTGATTCCAAAATCTCCTGCGGCATCCGCCAGAGGTCTGCAAAGCGCTGATTCCAACGGACGACTTGCCTGTTGGTATCAATTACCAGGATGCCCTCAGCGGTGGCTTCCAGAGTTGCATCGAGCAGCGATACGGTTGCCTGCAGTGATTTTTCGACGCGTTTACGTTCGGTGATGTCCTTGGAAATGCA
Source organism: Rhodoferax sp. (assembly GCA_044344025.1). Lineage (GTDB taxonomy): Bacteria > Pseudomonadota > Gammaproteobacteria > Burkholderiales > Burkholderiaceae_C > Rhodoferax. The sequence continues at coordinate 2,904 of JBIJDQ010000168.1, read as the reverse complement.
AATAAGGGACACAACCTCTCCATTTCGGTTCCGCACCGGTTTGGCTGATGTGATCAAAAAGCGGTCTTCAGAAGTGGTGGGTACCCGCACTTCGAATACGCGTTCCTGTCCGTGTTCGAACATCGATTTGACTCCGTCAACGCGTTTTTGGGCTTCGTCGGCTGGGAAGACATCCCACGGTGTTTTACCGATGATCTCTTCTGGGGATAGTCCCATCGGCAAGCCGAAAGCCCGGTTGACGTAGGAGTAGCGACCATCCGGAGAGAATGAAAAAATGGGGTCGAGTGACTGGTCCAGCAAGGAGCGGTATTTTTCTTCGTTGGTCAGTACGGTATGGGCCGCACTTTTGGCGGCTGCAATGTAAACCGCCAGGGTCATGCCCACCGTTGACAGCACCATGGTGAAATACCAGTAGCTTTCCAGGCGTGTGGCAAGCGTATCCCGGTCAAAGTATCCCAGGCCATGGTAGGCCCCGGCCACGCCGATTGCTGCCGACATCACCAGTGCCAAACTGGTGGCGCGCTTGCCCAGGCGAACTGCTACCCACGAAATCAGTAGAAAAAGCCAATAACCCTTGGCGACTGCGGGCGCAACGAGTGGAGCACTGCCATCCACTGCAGATGTTCCCCATCCAAGAAAAAATATGGTGCCGGCCAATGCCAACAGTCCAAAAAAGACAAGCGATTCGATCCAGTAGGAGGCTGGCAACGACGGGTGAGGGTGGTTTGATTTCGGCGACCACAGCAAAATCAGTGGTGCAACAAGTACCACCCCCAATACGTCACCCATCCACCACTTGACGATGCTGGTGCCGACAGCACCGGAAGCAATACCCCCGACCGCGGCCAGGCTCCAAATTCCCACAACGGAGGCGATGAGTGCGCTGCTGAATCCGCCAACGACAAACAGTTTCAGGATGTCGCCAAGCGAACGCAATGCCGGGTCAAACGAGCGGTCCCGCTTGAGCAACGCCGTACCCACCCAAGCTCCTGCAGTACTGCCAATCGCAACTGTCGCTCCTACACCCAAGCTGTAGCCCGCCAGCACATTTGCTGCAAATGCACCTAAAGCGATAGGCCAAATGAATGAATTTCCACCAATCAGTAGGCATGACAAGGCAAGGCCGCTGGCTACAAAAAATATGCTGCCCTTGCCGTCCGGGGTTACATAGGCTTGCGCCAGCCAGGAAAGCACAAAGTACAACAGCGCCACCCCCAACTCACGTGCGTACCTGATCGTTGGCGCTGGTGGTCTGGCGTCGGCCGTCATGGGTTTTTGTTTCGTGTGAGCCACTGGGTACAGTCCGCAAATGGCATGGGTCGTGCGATTTTGTAGCCTTGAACGATATGCCCACCGCAATTGCGCACGAACTCCAGTTGCGTATCCGTTTCCACGCCTTCGGCGATAACGTCCATGCCCAAATTCAGTCCAATCTGAACGGATATCCGCAAAATGGCCTGCGCTTTTCGTTCGTCGCCAGCGCGGCGCACAAAACCCCCGTCGATCTTGAGTTCCCGAAACGGGAGATCGATCAATTGCACCAGGCTGGAGTAACCCGTGCCGAAATCATCAATTGAAAGCATGAACCCCATCATGGACAAACGGGTCAGGGTTTCCATTGCCAAAGACCGCTCAACCATCAGCCGGCTTTCGGTGACCTCGATGATGAAGTCCGATGGCTGCAAACCGGCGCTGTTGACAATGTCAAATAGACGCTCCGGCACTTCCAGGTTGTGTGCGGTATCCATCGACATATTGATGGCCACCTTCAGGGTAAGTCCGCTGTTGCGCCACACCACCAGGTCAGCCGCGACCTGTTTCGCCATTGCAAAGAACAGTGAGTCCACCAGTCCGCAAGTCTCCATGGCGGGAATAAACTGTCCGGGGCCAATCATGGTTCCAGCGGCATTTCGCCATCGGGCCAATGCCTCGGCACTGGTGACAGTCTGATTCCGGATGTCAAGCTTGGGCTGGTACCAGGGCACAAACTCATGGTTGTTCAATGCGGTGGTTAGTGATTCAGAACTGAGTGATTCATCCAAATGTCGCGCGTGTGCCGCAAGTGCAGGGGGGTTCAGGCTTTCAAGTAGATCCTGAAGTTGACGAAGTGAGGAGGGTTTTCCCAAAACACCAAGTACATCCAAACCATGGGCGCGTGCAAGACCAGCTGCGCTGCTCAGTATTTCTTCGTCAACACCTGACAGCAGGACAACGCCCCCGGCAAACTTGCGTTGAGCCAGGTGGCGCAATAGAACAGGGCCGTCCATGCCTGGCATCGACAGGTCGGTGATCACCGCGCACACTGGCATCGTGCCGGAATCAAGCAGCGCCAGTGCCTCATCACCACTGGCGGCCTGCATGACGTGAGCCCATTCCAGACGATTGAGCTGAAGCGCGATCAGATCCCGGTGGAAGGGATCGTCATCGACCACCAAAATCGCGTTGACAGACTTACCCGCTAACATTTCAGACTCCCTGTGACGACTTGTCATTTCATTCTAGGTGCGAAGGGGATGGGTGGGAAGAGCAAGGGCGGTCTCGGCCGGAAATTTGTTCTAAAGGTTTTGGGCGAAACGTCGAGAATCAGACAAGGGCCACTCAAAGAACGGAGCGTTTCGTGAACATTTCCAATACACCTTCAGTACAAACCGCTACTGCCGCGATGCAAAGCGCTAACTCCGACGCGGTGAACGTGTTGGTCCTGAAAAAGGCTCTGAACATGCAGGCCTCCAGCGCCATGACACTGTTGCAGGCGTTGCCCCAGCCGCCGCTGGCAACACAAGGCGCCGTCGGCACTCGCGTGAATACCTTTGCCTGATACAGGCGCTGCTTTACGGTAGACAATGGGGCCAATGCAACAGGGCACTTTACCGTTTGATTTCATCGTTATTGGAGCTGGAATTG
>JBIJDQ010000167.1:0-5594 GCA_044344025.1 Rhodoferax sp. | reverse complement strand
GTGGTACCCAAACCCAAACCAGTTGCAATCTTTGCCGCTGATGTGTTGAAAACCGCCGCCGTAGGCGCAGTGCTGCCGCTGTAGGCGTAAGCCATCGTGGTCAATGGTGTCACCATGCCTGTCACAGTACCGCCACTGGCTGTGAGCACCGTGCGCAAAGGCGCCGCCAGTGACACCACCTGACCGCTAGACTCGTCGGTATAGCTTCCACCACTTACTTCTATCAGTACATCCCCGTTGAAGGTCGTGGGTACCGAGTAGAAGCCTGTGTCTTTCTCCGTGGTGGTGGTAACCAGTACAGCGCCAGTAGCCGCATTTTTGATTGTGACGGTAGCACCGGTGACTGGGCCTTTCACGGCATTGCCAGTAATGGTGGTCGTGGTCGCGGCTACGGGTGCGGTGTCGCTGCCCCCGCATGCCGCCAGCGTTAACGCGGCTACAAAAGTACTTGTCCACATATTCAATGTGCGCATTTGATTACTCCAATAAAAGTTAAGCGCAAATAGTATGCCGAGGGTTGCTGCGCCGCCATCCCGTGTTTAAGGGGGTGCAGGCACAGACAGTGCTAACAGATTGGCCTTTGTTACCAGACCGCGCGTGCGACACGCAGACCCTGCACCTCGTCCGCACCAAACCCCAACGCACCCAGCAACTCATCCGTATGCGCCCCCAACACTGGCGGGCTCAGGCGCACCCCCAAACGCTGCCCGTTCATGGTGAACGGAAACAGCGTCGCTTTGGTGGTCTCACCGGCATGTGCTCCGTCTGGCAACGTCATGTCGGCCAGGCCGCCAGTGGCCAGCAGGTGTTCGTCATCAAACAGTTCCTCGGGTTTGCGGATCGGTGCGTAGGGCAGCTTGTTGGCCTCCATCAGCGTGGCCAACTCGGCGGCGCTGTAGTCACCCAGGCGCTCTCGCAGCAAGGGCATGAGCGTGGGGCGCTCACGCACACGGTCGTTGTTTGAGGCGTAACGCGCATCCGCTTTCAGGTCGGCAAAGCCGAACACGTCGCAAAACGTGGCCCACTGCGCGTCGCTGACGGCTGAGATAAAAATCTGCTCACCATCTTTCACGGTAAATACGTCGTACACCGCCCACGGTGAAATGCGCGCGGGCATGGGTGCAGCGGGCAGGCCGGTCATGGCGTACTGCAGCATGTGTTGCCCCACCAGAAAGACATTGTTCTCAAACAAGGCACTTTGTACCTCTTGCCCGCGGCCGGTGATGCCGCGCTGAATGAGGGCTCCCAACGCACCAATCGCACCAAACATGCCGCCCATGATGTCGTTCACACTGCTTCCCGCACGCAGCGGGTCACCGGGGCGCCCGGTCATGTAAGCCAGGCCGCCCATCATTTGCACCACCTCGTCCAAAGCGGTTCGGTGCTCGTAAGGGCCAGGCAAAAAACCCTTGTGGCTCACATAAATCAGGCGCGGGTTGTCTGCCGACAAGCTGGCGAAATCCAGCCCGTATTTGGCCATGGTGTCGGGCTTGAAGTTTTCCAGCACCACATCGGCGCCCAAGGCCAGCTTGCGCGCCACGGCTGCACCTTCGGGCTTGTGCAGGTCAATGGCAATGCTTTTTTTGTTGCGGTTAAACATCGGGAAAAACCCAGCCCCCGCACCCAGCAAATGCCGGGTGCGGTCGCCCTCCATGGGCTCAACCTTGATGACCTCGGCCCCCATGTCAGCCAGCACCATGCCACAGGTCGGGCCCATGACCATGTGGGTGAATTCAACCACGCGCAAGCCCACAAGCGGCAGGGTGGGGGAGGCGTGGGTGGGTGCAGAGTCTTGGCTCATAAATGGTTTCCGGTTCAAAAAAGGGGGTGCAGGTCGACGCGCTTGGCTAATTATTTCCCAGCCCACGAGGCTTGAGGGGCGATTAGGCGCCTTTTTGTCAAAGCAGCGCGCATCCGCAGGCATCCAATCTGGCGCTGGTCATTCTTTAAAATGGCGCAATACCCGCATCTGCCCCTCTCATATTTAACTCTGAGCCAAACCACCATGACTGATCGCATCTCCAAAAACAGCCTGCAAGTGGCCACCACCTTGTGCCAATTCATTGAAACCAAAGTGCTTCCTGGCACTGGCGTAACGCCCGTCACGTTCTGGAAGGGCTTTGGTGCCATCGTCGCGGACCTGGCACCCAAAAACATTGCGCTGCTGGCCGAGCGTGACCGCCTGCAAACCGAGCTTGATGCCTGGCACAAAGCCAACCCCGGCCCGATTGCCGACATGCCCGCCTACCGCAGCTTTCTGGAGACCATTGGCTACCTGGTTCCCGCGCCAAAAAAGACCCGGATCACCACATCAAAAGTGGATGCCGAGCTGGCCAAGCAGGCTGGTCCTCAGTTGGTAGTACCCATTTTGAATGCCCGCTACGCACTCAACGCTGCCAACGCGCGCTGGGGCAGTTTGTACGACGCGCTTTATGGCACCGACGTGATCGATGAGGCAAAAGGCTGCGAAAAGCTGACCAAAAAAGGCGGCTACAACCCCAAACGTGGTGCCAAGGTCATTGAGTACGCGCGCCATGTGCTGGACCGCTGCGCACCGTTGCGCAAAGGTTCACACGTGGATTCTGTTGAATACCGCGTCAAGGGTGACAAATTGGCCATCAAACTGGCCGACGGCAGTACCACCAGCCTGGCCGATGCCGACCAATTTATCGGTTTTCAGGGCGATGCCAAGGCCCCCTCCTCGGTGTTGTTTGCACACAATGGCCTACACCTTGACCTGATCATCAACCGTGCCACCGCCATTGGTGCCAGCGACCCAGCCGGTGTGTCTGACCTGGTGATGGAAGCAGCGCTCAGCACCATTCTTGACCTGGAAGACTCGGTAGCTGCCGTGGATGCCGATGACAAAGTGCTCGCTTACACCAACTGGCTGGGCATTCTGAAAGGCACCTTGACCGAAGAAGTGGCCAAAGGTGCCAAAACCTTCACCCGCGGCCTGAACGCTGACCGTATCTACACCGCGCCTGATGGCAAAAAAACGGTGCGTCTGCATGGCCGCAGCCTGATGTTTGTGCGCAATGTGGGCCACCTGATGACCAACCCGGCTATTCTGTACACCGATAAAACCGGTGTTGAGCGCGAAATTCCCGAGGGCATTTTGGATGCTGTGGTCACCACCACCATCGCCATGCACGACCTGGCCAAGACCAAAAAGGATGCCATCCGCAACTCGCGCAAGGGTTCGGTCTACATCGTCAAGCCCAAGATGCACGGCCCGGCGGAAGTGGCCTTTGCCAGCGAGCTGTTTGGCCGCGTGGAAGCCATGCTGGGCCTGCCAGAGAGCACCGTGAAACTCGGCATCATGGACGAAGAACGTCGCACCAGCGTCAACCTAAAAGCCTGTATTGCATCAGCCAGTAGCCGTGTGGCCTTCATCAACACTGGCTTCCTGGATCGCACCGGCGACGAGATGCACACCGCCATGCAAGCCGGCCCGATGATCCGCAAGGGCGACATGAAAACCAGCGCCTGGATTCAAAGCTACGAGCGCAACAACGTGCTGGTCGGCCTAAGTTGCGGTCTGCGCGGCAAGGCACAAATTGGCAAGGGCATGTGGGCCATGCCCGATTTGATGAAAAACATGCTGGAACAAAAAATTGCCCACCCCAAAGCCGGTGCCAACACCGCCTGGGTGCCCAGCCCAACCGGTGCCACCCTGCACGCCTTGCACTACCACCAAGTGCTGGTGAAAGACGTGCAAAAAGAGATGGAAAAAATCAACGCCGACAAAGAGCGCGACACCTTGCTGACCGGTCTGTTGACCATTCCCGTGACTTCCACCCCGAGCTGGACAGATGCCGAGAAACAGCAAGAACTCGACAACAACGCCCAAGGCATTCTGGGCTACGTGGTGCGCTGGGTTGACCAGGGCGTGGGCTGCTCCAAGGTGCCCGACATCCACAACATCGGTCTGATGGAAGACCGCGCCACGCTGCGTATTTCAAGCCAGCACATGGCCAACTGGCTGCACCACGGAGTGGTGACCGAAGCCCAAATCAAGGAAACGTTTGAGCGCATGGCTGCCGTGGTGGACGCACAAAACGCCGGTGACCCTCTTTACAAACCGATGGCTGGCCACTTCGACACCTCCATGGCGTACCAGGCGGCCTGTGACCTGGTATTCAAAGGCCTGGCACAGCCCAGCGGCTACACCGAGCCGCTGCTGCATGCGTGGCGCTTGAGGGTGAAGGCAGCTGCGGTTTGAACTGAACAACCCGGCGCTGTCAAGCTACATTTTTTGAAGCAATCTGGCAGCGTCGCGAGCAAAGTACGTCAAGATGCCATCGGCGCCAGCACGCTTGAAAGCCAGCAAACTCTCCATCATGACCGCATCGTGGTCCAACCAACCGTTTTGTGCAGCAGCCTTGAGCATGGCGTACTCACCTGAAACCTGGTAAGCAAAGGTGGGTACTTTGAACTCATCCTTGACGCGGCGAACAATATCGAGATACGGCATGCCGGGTTTCACCATCACCATGTCGGCACCTTCGGCGATGTCCATGGCTACTTCCCGAATGGCCTCGTCGCTATTACCGGGGTCCATTTGGTACACTTTTTTGTTACTTTTGCCCAAGTTGGCAGACGATCCGACCGCATCACGAAACGGGCCGTAAAAGGCACTTGCGTACTTGGCGCTGTAGGACATGATGCGGGTGTGGACAAAGTGGTTCGCCTCTAGCGCATGGCGAATCGCACCGATGCGCCCGTCCATCATGTCACTTGGGGCTACGATATCGGCACCCGCCCCGGCTTGGGTCAATGCTTGTTTGACGAGCATTTCGACCGTCGCATCGTTCATGATGTAGCCATTTTCCTGGGGGCGTGGGTCTGGTAGCCCATCTTGACCGTGGCTGGTGAACGGGTCAAGCGCCACATCGCACATGATGCCAAGTTCGGGGAACTCTTGCTTCAACGTTTTTACTACACGCGGAACCAATCCGTCCGGATTGAGCGCTTCGTGGCCGTCTGGGGTTTTGAGGGATTGCTCAATCACTGGGAACAGTGCCATTACCGGGATGCCCAATTCGACACATTCCTGGGCCACCGGTAGAAGCAAGTCCAGGCTTAGACGCTCCACACCTGGCATCGAGGCGACAGCTTGCCGTTGATGAAAACCATCCACAACAAAAACCGGATAAATAAAATCATGCGCGGTGAGGGTGTTTTCACGCACCAAGTTGCGTGTGAAAGTATCGCGGCGCAGGCGGCGCGGGCGACCTAACGGGTAAGGAGAAAAATTAATCATATGGAGTGGTGCTCGGTTAATATTTGTCATCGTAATGACATTTTTTTAGCTGTGGCTTGCAATTGGTAGTTTTTTTTGGTAAATTACACACCGGGCAGTTTACTGCTCCCCGCTTTTCCTCCCTGAGCGGGGCCTTGATGTGTGACAGCAAATAGGCTTACCACCCCAGCCCTTGTGCTGGGGTTTTTTTTGTCCAGAAAATCCGCACTCTCGAAGATTGAGTTCCTCCCGCAAGATGGTCAAAACGATTGAAGGGACGCGCGACTACATGAGGGTGAACGCGTGTCAAATTCAGCGTGACTCTGATGACTGAATTAAACTGCTGCCA